>JAWWPE010000316.1:0-2683 GCA_033850895.1 Nocardioidaceae bacterium
CCGGCGTACGCGTAGCAGGCCCTCCGCCCCGTGGATCCGGCTCACCGACCCCGGCGCCCACCGCGAGGTCGGCCTGGCCTGGTCGACGAGCAGGAGGAGGCTGCCGTCGGCCGAGCTCTTCCGCGAGTACGTCCTCGACACCGGGCTGAGGCGAGTCGGCTCGCGGTGAGGTGAACGGCGATGGATCCCGCCGCAACCGATTCCGAAAAGCCCGCTTTAGTGCCCTAGACCACAGAATCAGGCGACTCGCACCTTTCGTGGCATTCAGTCATGATTCCACCAGCTCCTGCAGGCGACCCGAGACGCCGACGGGAGCTGGAACCGCCCGTTGACCGTGCCCAGGTCAGCGGGCGGTTTTCCGTTCCCCACCCGGCACCGGCCAGGTCCGGCCCACCACCCCCTCCTGACCTGACCGCGCACGTGACAGGCTCCGTCGTGTGCATGAGGTGTGGATCGACGCGTGGTTCGGAGCCCGCCTGCTGGTGCTGGCAACGGTCACCGTGGCACTCGGGCTCTGGTACGGCACCGGCTTGCGCCTCTTCCCCCTCTGGGCACTCACGCGCGCCGCCTTTCAGCTCGCCGTCGTCGCCCTGCTGCTGCGCGGCGTGCTCGAGGTGCCGTGGACGGCGGCCGCTTTCGTGCTGCTGATGCTCTCCAGCGCGTCGCTCACCGCCATGGGGCGCACGCGCGAGCTGTGGCGAGGACGTGAGGCCGCCGTCATCGGTGTGGTCGCGGGCGCCCTGGTCAGCCTCGGCGCGATCCTGCTGCTGCACCTGGCCGACCTGGAGGCGCGCTACGTGGTGGCCACCGGCGGCATCGTCATCGGCAACGCCATGAGCGCCGCCACCCTGTCGGGTCGCAACTTCCTGCGCGCGGCCCGTGCCCGCGCCAGCGAGGTCGAGGCGTGGCTGTCCCTCGGCGCCACCCCGGCGACCGCCCACCGCGAGATCGGCCGAGAGGCGGTGCGGGAGTCGCTGATCCCCAGCCTCGACCAGTCGAAATCGACCGGGTTGGTGACGCTGCCCGGTGCGTTCGTCGGCGCACTGTTCGGCGGCGCCTCCCCCGCCGACGCGGCCAAGTTCCAGCTCGTGGTGCTCGCCGGGGTCGCGCTGGCCATGACGGTCACCGCGATCGTCGTGACCACGATCGCCGGGCGTTCGCCGTACGTCGTGGACACGCACTCCTGATCACCGCGTCATCGGGGTCCGCTTGACAACCCCCGGGCCGCTGCCAGACTCCGGGAATGACGCGCTACGGGCAACAGTTCGGCCCCGACTTCACCTTCCTCGGCGTCCCGATGTGCGACCTCGACGACCCCTCGACGTACGCCGATGCACAGGTGGTCATCCTCGGCGCTCCCTTCGACGGTGGCACCTCGGGCCGCTCCGGCGCGCGCTTCGGACCGATGGCGATCCGGATGCGCGACTACCTCGCCCACGACGGCTCGCGGCCGAGCCTGGCCCTGCGCACCGACGGGCTCGTCGACCTCGCCGTGGTCGACGCCGGTGACGTCGAGATGTACTCCGGCGACATCGAGACCGCCCTCCCGCTGCTGGAGGCGGCGGTGCAGAAAGTGACCGAGTCGGGGGCGATCCCCGTGATCCTCGGCGGTGACCACTCGGTGACCTTTCCCGACGCGAAGGGAGTCGCCAACGTCCTCGGCCACGGACGGATCTCGATGATCCACTTCGACGCCCATGCCGACACCGGCGACATCGAGTTCGGCTCGTTGTGGGGCCACGGCCAGCCGATGCGCCGGCTCATCGAGTCCGGCGCCCTGCGCGGCGACCGGTTCCTGCAGATCGGGCTGCGCGGGTACTGGCCGCCGCCGGAGACCCTCGACTGGATGGCCGATCAGCAGATGCGGTCCTACGAGATGACCGAGATCGTGCACCGCGGCCTCGGCGCCTGCCTCACCGAGGCGTTCACGATCGCGATGGACGACTGCGACGGCGTGTTCCTCTCCGTGGACATCGACGTCTGCGACCCGGGCCACGCTCCTGGCACTGGCACTCCCGAGCCGGGTGGCCTGTCCGCGCGCGAGCTGCTCGACGCCGTCCGCCGGATCTGCCTCGAGCTCCCGGTGGTCGGTGTCGACGTGGTGGAGGTCGCCCCGCCCTACGACCACGCGGACATCACCGCTGCCCTCGGCAACCGCGTCGTGCTCGAGGCACTGTCCGCGATCGCGCGCCGGCGCCAGGACGAGCGCGACGGCACCGCCTGGGACCCGTCGCTGCCGCTGCTGGCCGATCGCAATCCGCTGTGACGGAACGTTCCGTCACAGCATGGTGTGACGGAACGTTCCATCAACGATTCTCATGGGTCACGCCTTCTCGAGCGGCCGCGTGGCCGTGGGACAGTGCCGAAATGGCGGCCCACCCGGGTACGGAAGACGCCCAGGTCAGGAGCTCTTCAGCAGCACACTGAAGCTGGCACCACGCGAGCTGGCCGAGTTGGCCGTCGCGGTGAGCTGGCCTCGTGCGCCGGAGGCGACCGGTCCGTTGCCGTCCACCACCAGGGCAGTGATGTGGCCCGACCCCGAGGTGGTGGCGGCGGCCCGACGGACGGTCTGTCCGGCCGGCGCGCTGAAGCCAGTGGTGTCGGTGGACTTGTCGGCCCAGTAGCTCACCAGCCAGCTGGTGCTGTCGGTCGCGGTGACCGCCGGGCTGACATGGGCCGCACC
>JAWWPE010000339.1:0-3014 GCA_033850895.1 Nocardioidaceae bacterium
GAGAAGGCGTCGACCGTGGTGCTCGTCGGCTTCGAGCCCGAGGACGAAGCCGGCGCCGTGTTCCTGCGCCTGCGCAAGGCGTCCCGCAACAGCGGCGTCAAGATCGTCTCGATCGCCAGCCACACCACGCGCGGTCTCGCGAAGATGTCCGGGGAGCTGATCCGCACGGTACCCGGCGAGGAATCGGCGGCGCTGGCCGAGCTCGAGCTCGACTCGAAGGCCATCATCCTGGTCGGTGAGCGGCTGGCGTCCGTACGAGGTGGGTTCACCGCCGCATTGGCCGCCGCCGAGAAGTCCGGCGCCTCGCTGGCGTGGATCCCGCGTCGCGCAGGCGATCGCGGCTCGGTTGAGGCTGGCTGCCTGCCGAGCCTGCTGCCCGGTGGTCGCCCGCTCGACGTCGCCGAGGCCCGCGCCGACCTCGCTGCAGCTTGGGGTGTTCGCTCGATCCCGTCCAAGAAGGGGCGCGACACGTCCGGCATCCTCGATGCGGCGACCGTCGGCACGCTCAAGGCCCTCGTCGTCGCAGGTGTCGAGGTTGGCGACCTGCCCGATCCCGCCGCCGCCCGAGCCGCCCTTGACGCGGTCGGCTTCCTGGTCAGCCTCGAGGTTCGCGAGAGCGAGGTCTCGAGCCACGCCGACGTCGTGCTCCCGGTCGCCCCGATGGTCGAGAAGCCCGGATCCTTCGTCAACTGGGAAGGACGGATCCGTACGTTCGACGCCGTCCTGCGCGAGCCCAACTCGCTGACCGACACCCGGGTGCTCGCCGGCATCGCCGAAGAGCTCGGCAGGCCGCTGGGCTTCCGCACGATCGATCAGGCACGTGCAGCCATGCAAGAACTCGGTCCCTGGGACGGCGACCGTCCGGCCATGGACCCGGTCGAGCACAGCAGGAAGCCCGCCACGAGGCGCACCGTCGTGCTCGACACCTGGCCGCAGCTCGTCGACGACGGACGCGCCCAGGACGGGCAGGAGCTCTACCGGGCCACGGCTCGCCCCGCCGTGCTCCTCGCGAGCGCCCACACCCTCGGCGCCTTCGACATCGACCCCGGCAAGTTCGCGACGGTCTCCACCGAGGCGGGTAGCGTCACGTTCCCGGCCGAGGTCGCCGACCTGCCCGACGGTGTCGTCTGGGCGCCGGCCAACTCCGGTGGCACCGCGCTGCACGCAACGCTCGGCGCCGGGTTCGGTGACCGGGTGTCCATCGCCCCCGGCAAGGCACCCCGACGACCGAGGAGCACCTCGTGAGCGCACTGTTCGGGCACGAGCCGTTCTGGGTCGTCGCGCTCAAGGCGCTGCTGATCTTCGTCTTCCTGATGGTCTACACGCTGTTCAACATCTGGTTCGAGCGACGCGTCGTCGCCAAGATGCAGCACCGCATCGGACCCAATGTCAACGGCCCGTTCGGCCTGTTGCAGAGCCTCGCCGACGGCGTGAAACTGGCGCTCAAGGAAGACATCGTCGTCAAGGCAGCCGACAAGATCGTCTACATTCTGGCGCCCATCCTCGCCACGATCCCGGCATTCGCCGCCTGGGCGGTCATCCCGTTCGGGCCCGTCGTCAAGATCCCGTTCACCGACCGGATGACGCCGCTGCAGCTCACCGACCTGCCGGTCGCGGTCCTCTACATCTTGGCGATGACGTCGATCGGGGTCTACGGCATCGTGCTCGCCGGCTGGTCCTCCGGCTCGATCTACGCCCTGCTCGGCGGCATGCGTTCCAGCGCTCAGGTGATCTCGTACGAGGTCGCGATGGGCCTGTCGTTCGTCTCGGTGTTCATGTACGCCGGCTCGATGTCGACGTCCGAGATCGTGTCGGCGCAGCACTCGACGTGGTACTTCGTGCCGTTGTTCCCGTCATTCATCATCTATGTCATCGCGATGGTCGGAGAGACCAACCGGGCGCCGTTCGACCTCCCCGAGGCCGAGGGCGAGCTGGTCGGCGGGTTCCACACCGAGTACTCCTCGCTGAAGTTCGCGCTGTTCTTCCTCGCCGAGTACGTCAACATGGTCACCGTCTCCGCGCTGGCGACGACGTTGTTCCTCGGCGGCTGGCGGGCGCCCTTCGGCCTGTCGCAGGTCAACGACGGCGTCCTCAACACCGGCTACTGGCCGCTGCTGTGGTTCTTCGGCAAGAC
This sequence comes from Nocardioidaceae bacterium, assembly GCA_033850895.1. Lineage (GTDB taxonomy): Bacteria > Actinomycetota > Actinomycetes > Propionibacteriales > Nocardioidaceae > Aeromicrobium. The sequence goes on from JAWWPE010000339.1 coordinate 2,135, forward strand.
GCTGGCGTTCATCTTCTTCTTCGTCTGGCTGCGCGGCACGCTCCCGCGCATGCGCTACGACCAGTTCATGACGTTCGGCTGGAAGGCGCTCATCCCGATCTCGTTGGTCTGGATCGTCGCGGTGGCCGTGATCCGCAAGCTCAAGAACGAGGACATGCTGGGTCAGCAGACGCTGATCTGGGTGGCCATCGTCGCCGGCGTGCTGGTGATCATCACGTTCCTCATACCGGAGAAGAAGACTCCCGAGCCAGAACCCGAACCCGAAGAGGTCGACGCCTTCGCCGGCGGCTATCCCGTGCCACCCATGCCTGAGGCAAAGCCGAGGAGCTCCTGATGAGCAATCCGATTCGCGAGACATTGTGGGACCCGATCGCCGGCTTCGGCGTGACGTTCCGGACGATGTTCCGCAAGACCGTGACCGAGCAGTACCCGTTCGAGAAGATCCCGACCGCCCCGCGCTTCCACGGTCGCCACCAGCTCAACCGCTGGCCCGACGGGCTGGAGAAGTGCATCGGCTGCGAGCTGTGCGCCTGGGCGTGCCCGGCCGACGCGATCTACGTCGAGGGTGCGTCCAACACCGAGGACGAGCGGTTCAGCCCCGGCGAGCGCTACGGCCGGGTCTACCAGATCAACTACCTGCGCTGCATCCTGTGCGGGCTCTGCATCGAGGCCTGCCCGACCCGCGCGCTCACGATGACCAATGAGTACGAGCTCGCCGACAACAACCGTGCCGATCTGATCTTTGAGAAGAACGACCTGCTGGCACCGCTGCTGCCCGGCATGGTCGAGGCTCCGCACGAGATGCTGATCAGCGACGATCACCACGACTACTACAAGGGCATGCAGCTGCCGATCGTCGGCGTGAGCGGAGGCGAGACGG
>JAWWPE010000364.1:0-3096 GCA_033850895.1 Nocardioidaceae bacterium
CCGGCGTACAGCACGAGGATTGCCACGGCGAGCCCGACGAGCACACGACGGGTCGGGCGTCCTTTGGCGGTAGCCGCGAGGGTGGCGGTTGTCTGGGTCATGTCGAGGTCCTTCATTTCGCAGGAAACGGATGCTTCCACCGTGGTCCCGCGGACCGGGTCGTCACATCGGAGGTTGCACGGCATCGTGCGTCCGGTTTAACCCCGACGCACGGGCGGCGCTGGCGGGCCATGATGTGGAGCATGGTGATGACCAAGCGACTGGCAACGGCCATCGCCGCCGCCGTCCTGCTGGTCGAGGTGGGCATGATCGCCGGCACGTTGGCAATCGACGCCAGCCTGGTTCAGCGGGGCTATGGCGACCAGTTCGACTCGAGCACCGAGCCCTGGATGTGGCCCTGGATCTTCGCCATTCTCATTCCAGGGATTGTCGGGGCGGTGATCGTGCGCAGTCAGCCTCGTCACCCCGTCGGCTGGCTTTTCGTCGGCCTCTCGATCTCGCTGCTTGCCGCCGCGGCGCTGGACGAATGGTACACGCTCTCTGTGATCGTCCAGCCTGCCGAACTCGGCGGTGGGGGTGTCGCTGCGGTCCTCGCGGACAAGTCGTTTTTTCCATGGTGGCCCTTGCTCGCGCTGATCCTGCTCCTCACGCCGACGGGGACCTACGCCTCGCCACGCTGGCGACTGGTGGGGCGGATGACGGTGGCGGCCACCGTGTTGTGCTTCTTCCTGTCGGTGACCGGCACCGGAACGCTCAGTCATCCGTACGATCGTGCTGCCAATCCCTTCGTGGTCCCGCAAATCGGCGACTTCACCCGCATTGCAGCACGCCTCACGTTCTTGGCGGTGGCCATCGGGCTTCTGCTAAGCGGGTTCTCCCTGCTGCAGCGGTGGCGGCGTTCGACCGGCGATGCCCGTCGCCAACTTCTCTGGCTGGCGCTCGTCGTCGTCCCGCTCCCTGCAGTCATCCCCGTGCACCTGCTCGCCGTCGAGACGGACTCCGAGTGGCTCACCCTGCTCACCCTGGCCCTCTTTCTCGCGCTGATACCTGTCGCGGCGGGGTTGTCGGTGTTGCGGTACAGGCTGTATGACGTCGACCGCATCCTCGGCGCGACCTTCACGTACGCCTTGTTGTCATTCGTCCTGACAACCGTCTACGCGAGCGTCGTGTGGATGGGTAGCCAGATGTCGGCGTCGTCATCGCTGTCACCGGCAGCTGCGGCAACCGTTGGAGCGGTGACGGCGGCGACGATTGCCGCGCCCTTGCGGGGTATCATCCAGCGACGGGTCGACCGGCAGTTCAACCGCCGAGCCTTCGATGCGGTTCGGATGGTGCGGGATGCTGTCACCAACGACCGGGCCGGGCTCGACCCGGAGTCACTGCTGCGGACCGCTCTCGGGGATGAATCACTGCGTGTCTCCTACCCCGCGACCGACGGCTGGGTCGATGCGGCCGGCGCTGCCGCTCGCACGGCCCCGAGCTACGTTGCGGTCACACGTGGCGACCGGACCGTGGCGCGCATCGGATACGACCCGGCGCAATCCAATGAGTCGACCGTCCTGCGAGTCGGTGAAGTGGCTGCCGCTGAGCTCGACAACACGCGCTTGCGGGCGGAACTGCAACGTCACCTCGGGGAGCTGGCCGACTCCCGTGCCCGGATAGCGGATGCGCAGCGTTCTGAGCGACGCCGCATCGAGCGCGATCTGCACGACGGTGCACAGCAGAGCCTTCTCGCGCTGGCATTCGAGCTGCAGTCGGCACACCTCAACGGTGACCCCAGACGTATGCGGGCCGCGCTGGGAGAAGGTGCCACCTCGGCTCGGGATGCGGCGCGGCAACTACGGGACCTTGCGAACGGACTCCACCCACAGGCACTGACCGAGGGCGGACTGACTGCTGTGCTCGACGACTTGGCGCAACGATCGCCGGTTCCCGTGAAGATCTCCTGCTCGAGCGACAGATACGCTCCATCGATCGAGTTCACCAGCTGGCTGGTCATCGCCGAGGCGGTCGTGAACGCCCAGAAGCACGCTGAAGCCCTCGAGATCACGGTCGACGTCGAGCGCGTCGAGGATGTGCTGCGGATCCGGGTGAGTGATGACGGATGCGGGGGTGCCAATCCCGAGAATCCTGGGCTGCGGGGGCTTCGCGACCGGGTCGCGGCAGCAGGCGGGCACTCGCGCGTCTTCTCCGGCGCCGATGGCACCACGATCGAGGCGACGGTTCCGTGCGGATCGTAGTTGCCGACGACTCCGGGCTCCTCCGCGCGGGGCTTGCCAACCTGCTCGTCGAGGCCGGACACGAGGTCGTCGGATCGGCGGCCGATGGCGAGAACGTGGTCGCACTGGTCGATGAGAAGTCGCCGGATGTCGCCATCCTCGACATCAGGATGCCTCCGACCTACACCCACGAGGGCGCGAGGGCCGCGGTCCACCTTCGAGATCGCTATCCGATGCTGGGCATACTGCTGTTGTCGCAGTCATTGGAGAGCCGGTACGTCACTGACCTGGTGCGCGACCGGCCGGAACGGTTCGGCTACCTCCTGAAGGACCGGGTCGTCGATGTGGACGTGCTCCTCGACGCGCTGGCCACGATCGCCGCCGGCGGAACCGTCCTCGACCCGGAGGTTGTGTCGCACCTGCTTGGGGGCCGCGCGGTGGCCGACCAGCTCGCCCGACTCACCGCGCGCGAGCGAGAAGTCCTCGACATGATGGCCCAGGGGTCGTCGAACCTCGCGATCTCCCAACGGCTCACGGTCGAGATCAAGACGGTCGAGACCCATGTGGCTCGCATCATGACGAAGCTCGATCTGCCCCCCTCACCCGACGACAATCGACGGGTTCGGGCGGTCCTTGCGTGGCTGCGGTCCTGATCAACCCAACCGATACGCTGGACCATATGCGCATTGCCAGGTTCGCGGGTGACGACGATCCCCGTTTCGGAGTCATCGGGGACGACAACGGCGTCCCCACCATCGCGGTCCTGAACGGCGATCCGCTGTATGCCGGCCTCAACCTGAGCGGTCAGAAGATCCCGCTGGCGGACGTACGCCTGCTCGCCCCGGTGATCCCGCGCAGCAAGGTCGTCTGCATCGGC
>JAWWPE010000032.1:0-13572 GCA_033850895.1 Nocardioidaceae bacterium
GATCCGATGGGCTATCTCTAGGCCCGCGGATGGGCAAGCTTGTAGGCGGAGCGGAGCCGCTCGTTGCTCACGTGGGTGTAGATCTGCGTGGTGCCGAGTGAGGCGTGGCCCAGGATCTCCTGCACGCTACGAAGATCGGCGCCGCCTTCGAGCAGATGGGTCGCGGCGGTGTGGCGAAGTCCGTGCGGACCGAGATCCGGTCCGCCCTCGACGGCGGTGAGACGCTCGTGCACGATTCGTCGCACGGCACGTTGGTCGATGCGGCCACCTCGTGCACCGAGGAAGGCCGCCGCGCCGCTCGTCGCCTGGGCCATCGCCGGGCGACCCCGCTCCAGCCAGAGTGCCAGCGCGTCTGCGGCCGGCACACCGTAGGGCACCGAGCGTTCCTTTCGCCCCTTGCCGAAGACCCGCACCACCCGACGGCCGGAGTCGAGATCGTCGATGTCTATCCCGGCGAGCTCGCCGACCCGGATGCCGGTCGCATACAACAGCTCGAGGATCGCCAAGTCGCGGAGACCTTGCGGCCCGTCGTCTCCCAGCGCCTCCAGGGCGGTGTCGAGCACCGCGCGCATCTCGGTCTGGGTCAGGGCGGGGGGCAGCTCGCGGTGAGCCTTCGGGCTGGCCAACAGCGCGCCGGCATCCGATGCCGCACGGCCGGTGCGGGCCAGCCACGCCGTGAACACCCGCGCAGACGTCGCCCGGCGAGCCATCGTCGTTCGCGCTCGTCCGAGGGTCTGCAGATTGGCCAGCCAGCTGCGTAGCGAACGAATCGTCAGCTGGGATGGATCCGCCACCCCCAGTCGCTCGGCGTGGGTGGCGAGACTCTCGAGATCGATGAGATAGGCGCGAACGGAATGAGCCGAGAGGTCACGCTCGGCCACGAGATGCCGCTCATAGTCAGCCAGCGCCGTGACCCATGCCTCGCCGAGTCCGCCGTTGCCTTCTTCTGCCTGCTCCGTCATCGGTTCCAGTGTGCGGCGGTGACGCCGTCAGCCCACGTCGGCGCGCCGGACAAGCACCCAGCCTGCTTCGAGCCGGGCAACGTATCCGCGTCGTTCGAGCAGGTCGAGGGAACGGAGCACCTCGCGAGTGGTCAATCGCACGGCAGAGGCAATCTCGCCCACCGACCTCCCGCGACCCCACTCCAGGCCATCGAGCGTGCGCTGCGCAGCCGGGGCGAGTCGATCAAAGTCCGTGGACGGCTGCCCGACCTCGTCGGCGCTGGCGGAGCCGAGTCCGCCCAGCTCCTCGACGACGTCTCGACCATTGCCGACCAGGACCGCCTCGCCCCCGCGAATCGCCGCGTGCACGCCCGCGGACTGCTGCGACGTGATTGGTCCGGGCAGTCCCATCGTCAATCGGCCGAGCTGGTCGGCCCAGTGCAAGGTGTTGAGCGAACCGCTACGGCGGGCAGCTTCGATCACCACCGTGCCGCGGGTCAGCGCCGCGATGAGCCGGTTGCGGGACAGGAACCGGCCTTTCATCGGCGACTCCCCCGGAGCCTGTTCGCTCACCACCAGGCCCGATTCGGCGATGCGCGCGATCAGACCAGCGTGGGCCTTCGGATAGTCGATGTCGGCACCTGACGCCAGTACCGCGACGGTCGGCTTGCGCATGACCAACGCCCCGCGGTGCGCACAGCTGTCGATGCCGAAGGCAGCGCCGCTGACCACGGTGTGATCGGCGTCGGCGCAGTCACCAGCGACTTCTGAGGCGCATTCGGCGCCATAGGTCGTGCAGGCCCGCGCTCCGACGATCGCCACGCTCTGCTCGCAGAGCTCAGCCAGGTCGCCGACACCACGCAGCCACAGACCGAGCGGAGCCCCGGTGGCCCCGTGGAATGGTTCGACCTGGTCCAGGTCGTCGAGGGCGCTGGGCCAGTCGCGATCGCCGGGACAGATCCAGCGCAAACCTGCCACCTTGGCGCGGTCGACCACGGTCGCGAGCCGCCGATCGAGGGTCGTCGCGCGTTCCACCCAGGCTTCAGGGATCGTGAGGTCGCTGGGCGTCCCGCGGTGGAGCACCGAATCGAGCACCCGGCCGGTGTCATGGTGCGCCAGCAGATCGCGCAGCCGAGGATCGCCCGGTTCGATCACCAGGCTCAGGGCCAGGCGATCCAGGCTCGCCGCTCTCACGGCGCCCGCACCAAGTCGCGCAGGAGCCCGCCGAGAGGCGAACCTCGCCGCAGGGCCAGGGCGGCATCGACGTCATCCAGGGTCGGCACGGGATGGTCGCACAGGTCGGCGACACTCCAGGCCAGTCGGAGGATGCGGTCGGCCGAGCGAGCGTTGAGCTTCTGTGTCCTCAGCTGTTGATCGACCACCGCGCGACCGTCTGGGTGCACGGGCCAGCGTTTGCGCAGCTCGGCGCCGGGCACACCGCTGTTGAGCGTCCAAGGCGTCTGTGCGTAGCGCTCGTGCTGGCGGGCCCGCGCGGCGGCCACCAGCGGGGCCAGCTCAGCGGTGGACCGAGATGTCGTCATTGCACCGGCCAGCTCGGGTCTGGACAGAGCCGAGAGGGAACGCTGGATGTCGATGCGGTCACGTATCGGCCCGGAGATCCGGTCCTTGTAGCGGCGGCGCATCAACGGGGAGCACTCGCACTGCTCGGCGACCGTGCCGCTCAGGCCGCAGGGGCACGGGTTGGCCGCGAGTACGAGCTGGAATCGCGCGGGGTAGGCCGCCGTCATCGCAGCACGCGAGACCACGACATAGCCACTCTCGAGCGGCTGGCGCAATGCCTCGATCACGTTGGAGGCGAACTCCGGCGCCTCGTCGAGGAACAACACCCCGTGATGGGCGAGCGACAGCGCACCCGGCCGGATCACCTTGCTGCCACCGCCGACGATCGACACCGCGCTCGCAGTGTGGTGCGGGTCGAGGAAAGGGGGACGCCGGAGCAGTGGCGCATCGGCCGGGAGAACCCCGGCGACCGAGTGCACTGCGCTCACCGCCAACGCCTCGGCGTAAGACAAGTCGGGAAGCAGGCCTGCCAGGCGTTGCGCCAACATGGTCTTGCCGATGCCGGGCGGCCCGGTCATCAACAGGTGGTGCCCGCCTGCTGCTGCCACGACCAGCGAGATCCGACCCTCCTCCTGACCGGCGATGTCGGCCAGGTCGAGTCGAGCGAGACGTTCGCTGCCGGTCCAGGAGATCGACGACACCTCGTCGAGCGGCGCAACAGGCGGATCGTCCGGCTCGTCAGCTCCGGTGAGCAATGCCACCGTCTGGCGCAGCGAACGGACGCCGATCACCACGATGCCCTCGACCAGCTTCGCCTCGGGCACGTTGACCTCGGGCACGAAGATCCGGGTGAAGCCGGCGTCGGCCGCCGCGAGCGTGGCAGGCAGGACGCCACGGACTGCCCGGAGCCGGCCGTCAAGGGCAAGCTCGCCGAGGAACGCGGCGTCGGCGATCGCCTCGGGCGGGATCAACGACTTGGCCGCGAACGTCGCCAGGGCAATGGCGAGGTCGTAGTGCGAACCACTCTTGGGCAGGGTCGACGGCGCCAGATTGATGGTGACCCGTTGGTCGGGCCACGACGTGCCAGAGTTGACCACCGCGGCCCGGCACCGATCCCGTGCCTCGTTGACGATGGTGTCAGCGAGCCCCACCACGATCGTGGCGGGCATGCCGTTGGAGATGTCGACCTCGACCTCGATCGGCCGCCCGGACAGCCCGTCGAGGGTGACCGAGTGCGTGGCCGCCATCAGGCCACTCCGGCAATGCGTTCGACGATGGCCGCCCCGCGATCGGGCTTCACCACCGAGACGACGTCGATCCGCACACTCGGCGGATCGATGTCGTGGACCTCGAGCCAGTGCATCGCCAGCCGGCGCAAGCGCATCGCCTTGCGCCCCGAGACAGCTTCGAGTGGCGTGCCGTAGCGCGTGCTCGTGCGCGTCTTGACCTCGCAGATCACCAGCGTCGAGCCGTCGCGCGCGACGATGTCGATCTCACCGAATCGGCAGCTCCACTGACGGGCGAGGATGACCATGCCGATCGAACGCAGGTGGGCAACGGCGACGTCCTCGCCGTAGTCGCCGAGGGCCTTGTTGCGCGCGTAGGTCATGGTTCGAGCCTCGCCCGCGGGCGACCACCACGACAGAAGGAGCGGACGCGCTGTGGACGACGGGCGCGCGGAGCGGCCCTGTGGATCTAGCCGGTCGTGGGCAGCGCCGTCTCGGAGTCCTGCAGCTCCTCGACGTTGACATCCTTGAAGGTCAGCACCTTGACCGTCTTCGCGAACCTCGCCGGACGATAGATGTCCCACACCCAGGCGTCATTCATCGACACCTCGAAATAGGCGTCACCAGTCTCCGAACGCACCTTCACGTCGACCGCATTGCACAGGTAGAACCGGCGATCGGTCTCCACGACGTATTTGAAGATCGAGACGACGTCGCGGTACTCCCGGTAGAGCGCGAGCTCCATCTCCGACTCGTAGCGTTCGAGATCCTCAGAGCTCATGGTGTCCTCATCACTGCTCGTACGTTGATGTAGCTCATGCGGTGCTCGGCACACGGGCCGTGCTCCTGCAGCCTGTCCTGGTGCCCAGAGGTGCAGTAACCCTTGTGCGTGGCGAAATCGTATGCCGGAAAGTCCTCGTGCATGCGCACCATCAACCGGTCGCGTGTCACCTTGGCGATGACCGAGGCTGCCGAGATCGAGGCGGCGACTCGATCTCCCTTCCAGACCGCAAGTCCCGGCACCCCGAGCCCGTCGACCGGAAACCCATCGGTGAGGACGTAGCCGGGCCGCACCGTGAGCCGGGCCAGAGCTCGGCGCAGTGCGGCGATGTTGGCGCGGTGCAGACCCATGCGGTCACACTCAGCGGCCGGGATGATGACGACCGACACGTCGACGGCGCGCTTCATGATCAGCTCGAAGCACGTCTCACGCTGCGCCTCGCTGAGCAGCTTGGAGTCGGCGAGTCCCTTGATCGAACGATCGAGGACCACCGCGGCAGCCACCAGCGGACCAGCACAGGCTCCGCGGCCGGCCTCGTCGACGCCGGCCACCGGATGGAGGCCCTGCCGCTCGAGGGCACGCTCGAACCCGTACAAGCCGGCATCACGCCGGATCGTCGCGCCCTTCGCGAGCCGGGTCATTTGCCGTTGACGGCTTCGAACGTCGAGGGCTTGTGGATGATCCCGGCACGGCTCCACGGCCACACCCGCAACCAGGCCTTGCCGACGACTTCCTTGTCGGCGATGAAGCCACCGCCCGGATCGCCGAGGTGTGAGCGCGAGTCGGCCGAGTTGCCACGGTTGTCGCCCATGACCCACAGGTGGCTCTTGGGGACGACGACGCTGAACGCCTGATCGCTGGCCGGAGCCTGCTGGTCGAGGAGGTAGGGCTCGTCGAGGACCTTGCCGTTGACGGTCATCTTGCCCTTCTCGTTGCAGCAGACGACCTTGTCGCCTCCGACGCCGATGACGCGTTTGATCAGGTGACCGCCGGTTGGGTAGAGCCCCACGACCTCGAGAGCACGCTGGATCGGATTGGTGGCGTGACGCGAGTCCTCCTCGCCGAGCCACCCTCCCGGATCGTCGAACACGACGACATCGCCGCGCTTGACGTCACCGGTCCAGTAGGAGACCTTCTGCACGAGGATCTTGTCGTTGACGAGCATCGTGGGTTCCATCGACTCCGACGGGATGTAGAACGCCTGCAGGAAGAACGTCTTGACGATCACCGCCATCACCATCGCGGTGATGACCAGCAGGATCGACTCCTGCCAGACAGGTAGTTGCCGCCGCTTCGCCTTGGCCGGCTTCGCGCTGTGCTCAGTCACGCGGTGAGCCTAGCCGGAACGCGAAACGACACAGCCAACTGCGGGGGGTGTTCAACGGTCGAGTCCCTTGAAAGTGTCGGGCGAGTGGATGAATCCGGCACGCTTCCACGGCCATACGCGCAGCCAAGCCTTGCCGACGACCTGTTTCTCGGAGAGAAAACCGCCGTCGGATTGGTTGACGTGCTGCGGCGAAGCCTCGGAGTCGCCGCGGTTGTCGCCCATGACCCACAGCTTTCCGCGCGGAACGGAGATGCTGAACGGGGTGTCCCTGGTCGACGTCTGATCAGCGAGATAGGGCTCGTCGAGCACCTTGCCATTGACCGTCAGCTTCCCCTTCTCGGTGCAGCAGACGATCTTGTCGCCTCCGACGCCGATGACGCGTTTGATCAGGTGGCCGCCGGTCGGGTAGAGACCCACGAACGACAGAGCGTGCTCGATCGGGTTGGTGGCAGTCCGTGATTCGTCACGCGTGAGCCAACCCCCAGGGTCGTTGAAAACGACGACGTCGCCGCGCTTGACGTCACCCGCCCAGTAGGAGACCTTCTGCACGAGGATCTTGTCATTGACGAGCATCGTGGGTTCCATCGACTCCGACGGGATGTAGAACGCCTGAACGAAGAATGTCTTGACGATCACCGCCATCACCATCGCGGCGATGACCAGCAGGATCGACTCCTGCCAGACCGGCAATCGTCGCGGCTTCCGCACCGCAGAGCTCATCGGACGCGGTGGGCGCCGGAGCTCAGACTTCGCGCTTCTCTTTGATCTTCGCTGCCTTGCCGCGCAGGTTGCGGAGGTAGTAGAGCTTGGCGCGACGCACGTCGCCGCGGGTCGCGATCTCGATCTTGTCGATGACCGGGGTGTGCAGGGGGAACGTACGCTCCACGCCGACACCGAAGCTGACCTTGCGGACCGTGAACGTACGGCCGATGCCGGAGCCCTGGACCTTGAGGCACACGCCCTTGAACACCTGGATGCGGGAGCGGCTGCCCTCAATCACCTTGACGTGCACCTCGAGCGTGTCGCCGGCGCGAAAGTTGGGGAGGTCGGTGCGAAGCGATTCGCCCGAAACCTGGTCGATGATGTTGGTCATTGCTACTCCTCGGTGGTGCCACAGGTCACCCACGGATTGCGGTGCGAAAATGGAGGTCGTACGACGGTTGGCGATGGTGCCCCTGCGGCAGAACCATCCTGCGCCAAGAGTCAATGTTGCCATACCGGACCAGTCCGGAGGAAATCGGCTAGCCCGGCTGGCGGCGTTCTTGGGTACGTCGCTCGGCCTGCTCTCGACGCCATGCGGCGATCGCGGCGTGGTTGCCCGACAACAGGACTTCGGGGACGTCGAGACCGCGCCAGGAGGACGGCTTGGTGAAGACGGGGTACTCGAGCAGTCCGTCGTCGCCGTGCGACTCCTCGACCAGCGACTCGGGGTTGCCCATGAAGCCGGGGATGAGCCGGACGATGGCCTCGATCATCGCCAGGGCGGCGACCTCTCCCCCGTTGAGCACGAAGTCACCCAGCGAGATCTCCTCGACCCGCCAGGTGGCGGCAGCGTGGTCGACGACGCGTTGGTCGATGCCCTCGTAGCGTCCGCACGCGAACACCAGGTGCGCCTCGGTGCTGAGCCGCTCGGCAGTGCGCTGCGTGAACGGCACGCCGGACGGAGTGGGGACGATGACGACGGCGTCGTCGGTGGCCAGAGCGTCGAGCGCCTCACCCCAGGGCTCGGCCTTCATCACCATGCCGGCACCGCCGCCGTACGGCGTGTCGTCGACGCTGCGGTGCTTGTCGTGGGTGAATTCGCGCAGGTCGTGCGCAGCGACCTTGAGGAGGCCGGCGGACTGGGCCTTGCCGGTCAACGACAACTGCAACGCGTCGAGATAGGCCGGGAAGATCGAGACGACATCGATGCGCATGTCAGTCGCTCATCGAGGCGTTGTCGGCCTTGTCGGGGTCGAGGAGGCCCTCGATGTCGTTGACCGTCACGAACCCACCGGCCACGTTGACCTCCGGCACCAACTCGTTGACGAACGGCACGAAAACCTCACGGTGGTCGACCTTCAGGACAAGGGTGTCCTGGTGCGGGCCGTGCACGATGCCGGTGACGGTGCCGACCACATCGTCGCCGCGACGCACGTCGAGTCCCACGATCTGGTGGTCGTAGAACTCATCGGGATCCTCAGGGATCTCCGACGGATCGACGACCGCTTCGAGGATCGTCCCGCGCAGCGCTTCGGCCGCCGTACGATCCGGGATCTCGCGGAACGACACGACCAGTCGCCCGCTGTGATGACGTGCGCTGGCGACGGTGAGCGTACGGTCCCCGCAGACGACAGGCGAGCCCGGGGCGAATCGCCGATCGGGCTCGTCTGTGCGGATGTCGACGTTGAGCTCACCACGTATGCCGTGAGCCCGACCGATGCGGCCGATGACGACCTGCATGGTCAGTTCCGGCGGTCGACGTCCACGAAATCGATGCGCGCGCCGCCCTTGCCGGCGATCGCGCCAGCGACCTTGCGGATGGCGGTGGCGGTACGACCTTGGCGTCCGATGACCTTGCCGAGATCGTCCGGGTTGACCCGCACCTCGAACAGATCGCCGTTGCGCGTCTGCTTCGCGCGCACGTTGACGTCGTCAGGGTTGTCGACGATGCCGGAAACCAGGTGCTCGATGACCTCGACGAGGGGCGCGGCCACGATCAGGCCTTTGCCTCGTCGGCGGGTGCCTCGTCAGCCTTGGCCTCTTCGGCAGGTGCCTCGTCAGCCTTGGCCTCTTCAGCAGGTGCCTCGTCAGCCTTGGCCTCTTCAGCGGGTGCCTCGTCAGCCTTCTTCTCAGCCTTGGGAGCAGCCTTCTTGGCGGTCGTGGCGTCCTTGGGCTCGTCGTCCTTGGCAGCAGCGGCCTTCTTGGTCGTTGCCTTCTTGGTCGTTGCCGCGGAAGCCGCGTCGCTGTGCAGCTCCTTGAGGGCTTCCTGGAAGACGTCTTCCTTGCTGCGCTTCTCGTCAGCGAACCTCATGGTGTTCTTGCCACCGATGTCGCCGGTGATCTTGAGAAGTGCTGCCACTGCCTCGGTGGGCTGGGCGCCGACACCGAGCCAGTACTGGGCGCGATCGCCGTCGACCTTGATGATCGACGGGTCAGCCTTGGGGTTGTAGGTGCCGATCTCCTCGATGACGCGACCGTCGCGCTTGGTGCGCGAGTCGGCGACAACGATGCGGTAGAACGGCGTGCGGATCTTGCCCATGCGCTTCAGGCGAATCTTGACTGCCACGAGTGTGGTGTCTCCTCATGAATGTTGTATGTGGTGACCTGCCGGGGCCGCGTGGGGACACGGGCGACGAAATCGGTGTGCCGGCACGTATGGCTGAGAGGGGCCTCACGCATACCGGACGCAAGGGATCATTCTGCCAGACCACCGGCCCTGCCTCCAATTCGGCGTGGCGCCCCGCCTAGAACTCGCCGTGTCGGCCGGCGCCTTCGGCAAACCGCTGGGCTCCAGCGGCGCCTTCCGCCAGTACGACGGGCACGCCGGCGGCGCCTTCGGAGCGCAGCGCGGCATCGAGCGGGAGGTCCCACTGGCGATAGGCCGAGGCGCGATCCGCGCGCATGCACGCCGCCGGGAACGCCGCGATCTCTTCCGCGAGCTCGTGGGCGACGGTCAGGGACTCCCCCACGGGTACGACCCGGTTGGCCAGACCCATCTGCAGCGCTTCGTGTGCCGCCACGGGCCGGCCGGTCAGGATCATGTCGAGCGCGCGCCCCTGGCCGACGATCCGCGGCAGGCGTACGGTGCCGCCGTCGATCAGCGGAACGCCCCACCGCCGGCAGAACACGCCGAAGACCGCATCCTCCTCGACGACGCGCAGATCGGCCAGCAGGGCCAGCTCGAGCCCTCCGGCCACGGCATGCCCCGCGACAGCGGCGATGACCGGCTTGGTCAGCTCCATCCGGGAGGGTCCCATCGGCCCGTCTCCACCACCACCCGGATCGAGGTCGTGACGCCGATCGGGGTCGTTGACGGCGGTGAGGTCGGCGCCGGAGCAGAATGTTCCGCCCGCACCGGTCAGTACGGCGACCGCGAAGTCGTCGTTCTCCTCGAACTCCCGGAACGCGTCACGCAGCTCAACGGCCATCGGCCCGTCGACGGCATTGCGTACGTCGGGCCGGTCCAGCGTGATGGTGCAGATCGAATCGTCGACATCGAAGCGAACGGAGCTCATGGGTCCATTCTTGCCACACCCACCATCACCAATGTGCGTGCGTTGACTTTCCTGATAGGAAAGCGTAAGTTGGGTTTCCTAATAGGAAAGTGAGGAAGTCACCATGACGGAAGACATCAGCGAGGCCGACGCAAGGCTCGCACTCCGCTCGATCGAGGACCAGCGCCAGCAGGTGATCGCGCAGATCGACCTGCCCCGGTGGTACTGGTTGGGGCTCGCCGGCGGCTGGGTGCTGCTCGGGATGGCCAATGACACCGGCAATCCGTGGATCACTACCGCTGCGACCCTGATCTTCGGCGCGGTCCACGCCGCCGCCGCGTCGCACGTGTTCTCCGGACGCCACAAGTCGGCGCAGCTGAGCGTCCACGCCGCTGTCGTCGGCCGCCGACTGCCGAGGATGCTCTTTGCCTGGCTGATCGGATTGACCCTGGTGACGATCGGCATCGCGTTCGCAGTGAACGCCGACGGCGCCGACCACGCGTCGACGATCTCGGCAGTCTTCGCGGCAACGGTCATCCTGTGTGGCGGGCCGAGGTTGATGGCGAGCTTCCGCGACCGCATCGCGAAGGACGCCGCATGACCGAGCCGAAGTTCGACGAGCTGATCCACCCGAGCACGCGGTTGTCGATCGTCGCGCTGCTGGCCTCGGCGGACTGGATCGACTTCGCGTTCGTACGAGACCGGCTCGAGCTGTCGGACTCGGCGCTCTCCAAGCAGTTCGCCACGCTGGAGGAGGCCGGGTACGTCAGCATCGAGCGGCCGCTGGCAGATCGCCGACGCCGGGTGCGCGCCCGTCTCACTCCCGCCGGCAAGAAGGCGTTCGACGGACACGTCGCGGCGTTGCAGGCCGTGCTGGGGACGGCCGCGCCCGCCACGTCGTGACGCACTAGTCGTGCGGTGCCCACCCCGGCGGGCCGAACACGTAGCCCAGCCGGTCACGCATGCGGCCCGCACGCGTGACGTCGCGCCAGATGCGTTGGTACTCGCCGTACTGCAGCGCAAACACGTTGTACGTCTCGACCGGCACTGTGAGTCCGTACGTCGGCCGCTGGAGCTCGGGCTGGAAGGAACGGAACATGCGGTCCCAGATGATCAGGATCCCGGCGTAGTTGCGGTCCAGATAGATCGGGTCGGACCCGTGATGCACGCGGTGGTGTGACGGGGTGTTGAAGATGAACTCCCAGGCGCGAGGGAACTTCTCGATCTTCTCGGTGTGCAGGTGAAACTGCCAGATCAGGTTGAGCGAGAACGTGAAGTAGATCATCCACGGCGGCACCCCGATGAACGGCAACGGCAGCCAGATGACGACCTCGAACCACTGGTTCCACTTCTGCCGCAGGGCCGTCGAGAGGTTGAAGTAGACGCTCGAATGGTGCGCCTGATGGCCGGCCCAGCCGAGTCGCACCCGGTGGGCGAAGCGGTGGTACGTGTAGAACAGCAGATCGACCCCGATGATGACGCCCACCCAGGTCCACGGATTCCGGGCCGACAGGTGCCAGATCGCGAAGTTCGCGTAGATCACCGTGTAGAGCAGGAATGCCGCGGTGCGAAACACCACCGAGAACCCGATCGAGCCGAGCCCCATCAGCAGGCTCGCGCGGGTGTCCTGCTTCAGATAACCCTTGACATGGTGTTCGTCGTGGACGGCTTCGTGCCGGATCGCGAACATCTCGATCAGCATGAACAGCAGGAAGAACGGCAGCGCCATGCCGGCCGGATCGGTCAGGTTGTGAGAGAGCGCGTCGGACATCAGCCCATCGTGGCACGTGCAGGGTGCGCGATTCATCGATTTGGCTCCGCCGTGCGATCGGTCTGCGATAGCGTGTCTCGGCTGGCCGAGTGGTTGGCAGCATGGGGGAAACATGAGCCAGCCGACGCCCTTCCCGCTCAGCGGCGGCGGGCAGCCGCCCACCGGTTATACGGTCTATCCGCGCCATGAGGGCATGGACAACGGCAACCCGCCGGGATCCAAGACGATGGCGATCTGGGCCTTGGTGCTGAGCATCGTCCCGATGCCGCTGGCCTGGATCGCCGCCGTGGTCCTGGCAATCCTGGTCCTGAGCCGGTCGAGGAACACCCGGGACGTGGGCAAGGGTATGGCGATCAGTGCGCTGGTGATTGTCGTCTTGTGGGTTGTCGGGGTCGTCCTCCTCCTGGTGCTGGCCGGCGGCGGAAGCGCCGACCGCGACAGCTCGGGCGTCGTGTCCTCCGGTGGGGATGTCGCGTGGAGCAAGCTCGTTCCGGGCGACTGCGTCGTCAACAAGCCCAGCCCGCACCCGAAGATCACGTTCAAGGTCGCGCCCTGCGACGAGCCCCACATGCAAGAGGTGTTCGCGTACTTCAACCTCGCCGACGGCGACTATCCGGGCGACAAAGAGATCAACCGGCTCTCCGAAGGCGGTTGCGTCAAGCGGTACGCCAAGTACATGGGCGCCAGTCCCTCCACCGCCGACCCCGACCTCAGGGTGTTCTTCCTGCACCCTCTGAGGTCTTCGTGGCACCTGACGAAGCGGGTGGTCTGCCTGGTCGGCACGGGGTCGTCCACGACCGGGACGCTCAAGGGCTCTGCCACGTCGAGCTCCTGACTCCGACTCGTGTGCCCGGCACGGCCGTATGCCTATGATCCGGCTATGCCCGACGTGACGATCCTGCACAACTCCGCCTGCTCAACCTCTCGGCACGCGCTCGACGAGGCCGCCCTCGCCGGAGTCGAGCCGGAGATCGTGCAATACCTCAAGAAGCCGTTGGACCGGACGGCCCTGCTCGACCTGATCGGGAAGCTCGAGGACCCCGCCGCCGATCTGGTACGCAAGGACGGCTTCTTCAAGGGCCTCGGGCTGGACGCCGAGGACTACGTGACGCCCGACGCGGTCGCCGACCTGCTGGTCGAGCACCCCCGTCTGATGCAGCGCCCCGTCCTGGTGCGCGGTGGTCGCGCCATCATCGGCCGCCCGAAGGACCGCGTCGCCAAGTTCTTGGAAGAGTAGCTAGATCGTCGCGCCGGCGAACTGGGCAGAGTAGAGCCGTTCGTACGCTCCGCCGGCGAGCAGCAACGAGTCGTGGGTGCCCTGCTCGACGATGTGACCGTCTTCCATCACCACGATGTGGTCGGCGTCGCGGATCGTGGAGAGCCGGTGCGCGATGACGAAGCTCGTGCGACCGGACCGCAGCTGTTCCATCGCGCCCTGCACCAGCGACTCGGTGCGGGTGTCGACCGAGCTGGTGGCCTCATCGAGGACCAGGATCGACGGATCAGCCAGGAATGCGCGCGCGATCGTGAGCAGCTGGCGCTGGCCGGCGCTGACATTGGTGCCCTCGTCATCGATCACCGTGTCGTAGCCGTCCGGCAGAGTACGAACGAAGTGGTCGACGTACGCCGCCTCGGACGCCGCGATGATCTGTTCCTCCGACGCCCGGTGCGCGCCGTACGCGATGTTGTCGCGGATCGTGCCCTTGAAGAGCCAGGTGTCCTGCAGGACGACGCCGAAGTTCTCACGCAACGGACCGCGTTCCATCCGGGAGATGTCGACACCGTCGAGTGTGATGCGGCCGCCCTGGA
>JAWWPE010000136.1:0-4524 GCA_033850895.1 Nocardioidaceae bacterium
CGCGGACGTGCCGATGGTGGCGTCGCTGGGCGACTTGCCGGCGTCGATCGTCAGGACCTTGATGTCGGCCGGCACCTTGCCGGATGCGGTCTCAACCTCGACCGCGACGCCATCGGCGTGCCCGACCCAGATCGGCTCGGTTCCGGGACGGCCGCCGGCGCTCAGGTCGTCGAGGTCCAACTGCTGCCATCTGGACCACGTGCCATCCGAGCGCGTACGTAGCCGCACGGTCACGTCGGTCTCCTTGGTCGCCGCACTCCAGGTGACCCCCACGGTGCCGAAGTTCTTCGTCGACTTCCTGGCCAGTTTCGCGACGACGGTCTTACTGCCGTGCCTAGACGGTGACTTCGCCACGGCGGGGACGACGGTCGACTGCGTCTTGACCTTGACCTTCGGCGGCACGACGCTGTCCGGGGCACGGCTGGGGTCATGGGTCGCGACCGGCGAGAGCTCGCCGTCGTGGACCCCGGCCAGGACGAACCCGCCCGCGACGAGAACGACCGCGAGGCAGGACAGCAGGAGCCTGCGGACGAGGCGCCAGGAAAGCATGGGGGAAGTCCGTTCCTGTGGCTTGGTGGGGCTGGTGTGACTGGAGTGACGGGCGTGGTGCCTGTCGATTATGCCCACAGATTTTGCTCAAACTCCACACAAAACCGTGTCCCCGGATAACTACAAGCCTGTAATTCGAAAGGGCCTTTTCGGCCCGATCGGGGCGTCAGGCGAGGGTGTGCATGCGGCGGGCCGCCTCGGCGACCGACCCGGATAGCGACGGATAGACCGTGAACGCGTCGGCCATCTGGTCGACCGTCAGCGAGGCCGAGACCGCCAGCGACACCGCGTGGATCAGCTCACTGGCCTTCGGCCCGACGACGACTCCCCCGATCACGATGCCCATGCCCTTGCGCGCAAAAAGCTTGACGAAGCCGTCGTGGACGCCCTGCATCTTGGCGCGGGCATTCGAGGCCAGCGGGAGCATGGCCACGTCGAACTGCAGCCCGGAGTCCTCGATCTGCTTCTGCGACATCCCGACCGTCGCGATCTCGGGAGACGTGAAGACATTGCTCGAGACCTTGCCGAGGTCGAGCGGGTGGACGGCATCCCCGAGCAGGTGTGACATCGCGATGCGGCCCTGCTGCGCGGCGACCGAGGCGAGCATCAGGACCCCCGTGCAGTCGCCGGCCGCGTAGACACCTCGGGCGCTGGTCCGCGAGACCCGGTCGACCCAGATGAATCCCGCATCGTTGAGCTCGACACCGACCGTCTCGAGGCCGAGTCCCTCGGTGTTGGGGATCGAGCCGAGTGCGAGCAGGCAGTGCGAGCCATCGACCGTGCGTCCGTCGGTCAGGGTGACACGGACTCCGTCGGCCGTACGCTCGACGGTCGCCATCCGGGACGTGCCCATGACCGTCATGCCGCGCCGGGTGAAGACATCCTCGATCACGGTGGCGGCGTCAGCGTCCTCACCGGGGAGCACGCGATCTCGGCTCGAGACCAGCGTCACGGTGGCGCCCAGCCCGTTGTAGGCGCTGGCGAACTCCGCGCCGGTGACACCTGACCCGACCACGATCATGTGCTCGGGGAGGTCCTGCAGCGCATAGACCTGCTCCCAGGTCAGGATCCGTTCGCCGTCGGGCACGGCATCCGGGCTGGTCCGGGGATGTGCACCGGTGGCAAGCAGGATGGCGTCGGTCTCGATCTGCTGGGTCTCACCGCCGCTGACGACGGTCACCGCGCCCGGACCGGTGATCGTGCCGATCCCGTCGATCACGGTGATCCCGCTGGAGGTCAGCCGCGCCGCGATGTCGTCGGACTGCGCCTTCGCCAACGACAGCACGCGGGCGTCGACGGCAGCGAGGTCGGCGCGTACGGCCTTCGGGACCTCGACGCCCAGCTCGGCGGCGGTGCCGACCTCGGTCAGCAGGTCGGAGGTGGCGATCAGGGTCTTGCTGGGCACGCAGTCGGTGAGCACGGTCGACCCGCCGACGCCGTCACGCTCGATCAGGGTGACCTCGGCACCGAGTCGCGACGCCACCAGCGCCGCCTCGTAGCCGCCGGGTCCCCCGCCGATGATCGTCACATGGGTCACAAAAGGATTGTCCCACTGACGCGGAGCGTCCCGGACAGACCCTGGCGAAGCGGGAGGCGAGCGCCAGCGAGCCGAAGGGTCGTAATGTACGGCGGGTGAGCACCCCAGCCAGCACCGTCCAACAGAGCGCCCAGCAGGCCGCCGACGCAATACGTGAGCGCACCAACGGTGTCGAGCACCAGATTGCGCTGGTCATGGGCTCGGGCTGGTTGCCCGCCGCCGACGCCCTGGGCGCGCCGGACTTCGAGATCCCGGTCGCCGAGCTGCCCGGATTCAGCGCTCCAGCCGTCGAAGGCCATGGCGGCACGGTCCGCTCGGTCTCGCTCGGTGACAAGCAGCTGCTGATCTTCCTCGGTCGCACCCACTTCTACGAAGGTCGCGGGGTTGCCTCGGTCGTGCACGGCGTGCGTACTGCCGCCGCCGCCGGCGTGCGCACCATGGTGCTGACCAACGGCTGCGGCGGACTCAATCCCGACTGGGTGCCAGGCACACCCGTGCTGATCAAGGACCACATCAACCTGACCGCGACCTCGCCGATCGAGGGCGCGCACTTCGTGGACCTGACCGATCTCTACTCCGCGCGGCTACGCGCCCTGTGCCAGGAAGTCGACGCGTCCCTCGACGAGGGGGTCTACGTCCAGTTTCCCGGACCGCACTACGAGACCCCCGCGGAGATCAACATGGTTCGCGCGATCGGCGGCGATCTCGTGGGCATGTCGACGGTGCTCGAGGCCATCGCGGCGCGGGAGGCCGGCATGGAGGTGCTCGGCATCTCACTGGTGACCAATCTCGCGGCCGGCATCTCCGGCGAGCCCCTCAACCACGAAGAGGTGCTCGAGGCCGGCAAGGCCGCCGCATCCCGCATGGGCTCGCTGCTCGGCGACGTACTCCCCCGGATCTGACAGGACCGACATGGACCTCATCGCACGCGCGCAGGACTGGCTCAGCCAGGACCCCGATCCCGCCACCCGGCACGAGCTGCAGACCCTCATCGACGCCGATGACACCGCCGGCCTCGAGGACCGGTTCGCCGCGCGCCTGCAGTTCGGCACCGCCGGGCTCCGCGGTGCGCTCGGCGCCGGACCCAACCGGATGAACCGGGTCATCGTCGCGCAGGCCGCCGCCGGGCTGGCTGCGTTCCTGCTCGAGCGCGAAGCCGACCCGAGCGTCGTGATCGGTTACGACGCCCGCCACAACTCCGACGTCTTCGCCCGCGACACCGCCGAGATCATGGAAGGCGCCGGCGTGCACGCCCACCTGCTGCCGACGCACCTGCCGACCCCCGTGCTGGCATTCGCGATCCGGCACCTGGGTTGCAGCTCGGGCGTCATGGTCACGGCCTCGCACAATCCGCCACAGGACAACGGCTACAAGGTCTACCTCGCCGACTCCAGCCAGATCGTGCCGCCGGAGGACAGCCAGATCTCCGACGCGATCGACCGGGTCGGCCGCGTGGACGAGCTCGCGCGCAGCGATGCGTACGACCTCCTCGGCCCCGAGGTCGCCGAGGCGTACGTCGAAGCGGTCGTCGCGCTCCCGGATGCCGGCCCGCGCGACATCGTGGCGGTCTACACGCCGATGCACGGCGTGGGCCGTGACACCATGGTCGAGGCCGTGGCCCGTGCCGGGTTCCCGCCGCTGCACGTCGTACGCGAGCAGGCCGAGCCCGATCCCGACTTCCCGACCGTGGCGTTCCCCAACCCGGAGGAACCCGGCGCCATGGATCTGGCGCTCAAGCTGTCGTCGGAGGTCGGCGCGGACATCATCGTGGCCAACGACCCCGACGCCGACCGATGCGCCGTGGGCGTCCGAGACGGCGAGTCCTACCGAATGTTCAGCGGGGATCAGACCGGCGCCCTGCTCGCCGACTTCCTGCTCCGGCGCGGGCTCACCGGCACGTACGCCTCGTCGATCGTCTCGTCGGACCTGCTCGGCCGGCAGGCGGCGGCTCACGGACAGCCCTGGCAGCAGACGCTGACCGGCTTCAAGTGGATCGGCAAGATCGCCGACCTCGCGTTCGGCTATGAAGAGGCACTGGGCTACAGCGTCGCCCCGCACATCGCTCGCGACAAGGACGGCGTCTCGGCGATCCTCGTGATGCTCGAGCTCGCCGCAGGCCTGAAGGCGGAGGGACGCACCCTGGTCGACCGGCTCGACGAGATCTATCGCGAGCACGGTCTCCACGCGACGACCCAGCTGGCCGTGCGCGTCGAGGATCTCGCGATCATCACCCGCGCGATGGAGGTCCTGCGCAGCTCGCCGCCGACGACGCTGGGCGGCCACGCGGTGACGTCCCACGACGACCTCGCCGACGGATACAACGGCCTGCCGCCGACCGACGGCATCCGCCTGGGCCTGGACGGCGACGCTCGCATCATCTGCCGGCCGTCAGGCACCGAGCCGAAGCTGAAGTGCTATCTCGAGATCGTCGTGCCTGT
>JAWWPE010000234.1:0-3457 GCA_033850895.1 Nocardioidaceae bacterium
TGCTCGCGTCGCCGCGAATGCCCAGCTGGATGGCCAAGGACCCGTGCAGGACCAAGAGGTTTGCCGGCCACTGCGTCAAGTCCGCCGGCAAGCTCGGGCCGCAATATTTCGCCTGGATCCCCGGTCCCGAGGCCAAGGGTGGCGTGGTGTGGATGTTCGCGCTGCGCGAGAACGAGGTCGTGGCGGTCCGCAAGTCGGGATTCACAGTCGCCGAGCAGGCGAGCCATGCCAAGTCCGAGGCCGACTGGTATTTCATCAACACCTATCTCCGCAGCCGCACCCTGGGTCTGCTCACCGACAAGGAGATGCTGCACATCGACTTCGGCTAGTCAGACGCCGTCGACGTCCGGCGGATACGGGATCAACAGGTCGCGGGGGACCCGGCAGGCCGTGGTCGTCAGCCATACGTCATTCATGCGCCGATAGATCGGGTCGCCGTCGCCATCGCGGGGTATGCGCAGCGAAGGCCGATAGCCGCGTTCGACGAGCACGGCGTAGCTCTTCCGGGCGTCCAGCAACCGATCCCAGTCGTCGAGCCACTGATCGGTCGGCTTGTCAGCGGCGCGTACGTGCGGGTCGACCAGCCGGATCGCCTGCACCATCTGCTCGACGGACTGGTCCTGGTCGGCCAAGATCGCCGCCTGCTGCTTCGGACTGCCGTCGACGGGCATCGACTCGACCGTTGCGGTCATGACCGCACACTCCTGGGTGATCACGTCGATGAGCTGGTGATCCTCGATGACACTCGGGAAGTCCTTGGCGGCGACGCTCACGCCCGCGATGGCCATTCCGCCCCCGACGGCCACACTCAACACGATGACCGCGATGGCGACCCAGAACCAGCGCCGGGACACCGGCGGGGGCGGGAACTGCCAGGCGTTGCGCTCCGGCGGATACGGAGTCATCCCCGGGCTCAGGTTCACGTCCCCATCGTGTCATGGCCGGTAGCCTCGGGCAGATGATCCTCGCCGCCGCGGTCTGCCCGCATCCGCCGATGCTCGTCCCCGAGGTGGCGGCCGGCGCGGCGGATGATCTCGCAGCCGTGCGGCAGGAGTGCGACGCCGCGGTCTCCTCGCTCGTCGCCCGGGCCCCCGACCGCATCATCGTGCTCGGCAGCGGAGACCTGACCGGGGATCGTGACGAGTCGGCCGGTGGCACGCTCGCGGGATTCGGGGTCGCGGTGCGCGCAGGCGGTGAGACCGATGAGCTTCCGCTCAGCCTGACGATCGGAGCATGGCTGCTCGATCGAGCTGGCTGGTCCGGGCCACGGACCTATTCGACCGGCATCCCGGACACCGCAGAGACGGTCGCACTGCTCGTGATGGCCGACGGCAGCGCCAAACGTACGACCACATCGCCGGGTTTCCTCGACGAGCGTGCGGAGGGTTTCGACGCCGTGATCGCCTCGGCTCTCGCCACTGGCGACCCAGCCACGCTGGCCGGTCTCGACCTGGCGCTGGGTGCCGAGCTGTGGGCCGCCGGGACGCCGGCGCTCCGGACGCTGGGCCGCATGACGAAGGACGCCGACATCATTCCGCATGTGCGGTATGACGCGGCGCCCTTCGGTGTTGGCTACTGGGTGGCCGACTGGGTGATCAGCTAGCGGGCTTGTCGCCCTCCGCGAGGTCGTCGACGCCGTCCTTGGCCTTGTCGGCGACGTTGTCGATCTGGTCGTCGTACTTGCCCTTGGTCGTCTTGTTGGCGAGATCGGCGGCCTTGTCGATGCCGGCATCGATCTTGTCGTTCTGGCTCGAGGCGAGGTCGGTGGCCTTGTCCTTGAGCTCGGCGCCCTGCTTCTTGAACTTGTCGAGGAAACCCATGGTTTCCCTCCCTTGTGTGGAAGATGTGGGCACGAACGGCCCCCCTGTGGCCGTCACACTACCTGCGAGGATGGACGTATGTCTGTGGCCGATCGCATCGTGGTCGTGGTCGGGCCGACCGCTTCAGGCAAGTCGTCACTGGCGGTCGAATTGGCTCGCTGCCTCGGTGATCACGAGATCATCAACGCTGATTCGATGCAGCTCTATCGCGGCATGGACATCGGCACTGCGAAGCCCAGCGCCGCTGAGCGCGACGTCGTTCCACATCACCTGTTCGACGTGCTCGACGTGTCGGAGACGGCGAGCGTTGCGGAGTTCCAGGCCCTGGCGCGCGAAGCGATCGCCGAGTGCCACAGCCGGGGAGTCACGCCGATCCTGGTCGGCGGTTCGGCGTTGTACGTACGCGCCGTCGTCGACCGCCTGGACTTCCCGGGCACTGACCCGGCCGTCCGCGACCGGTGGCAGGCGGAGCTGGCCGCGAGGGGTTCGGAGGCGCTGCACGCCGATTTGGCAGCCCGCGACCCGGCCGCTGCCGCGAGCATCCTGCCGTCGAACGGCCGCCGGCTCGTGCGCGCGCTCGAGGTCATCGACCTCACGGGCGAACCGTTCACCGCCAAGATGCCGGCCTATGACTCGGTCTATGCCGAGCTGGTGATGCTCGGGCTCGACGTGCCACGGGAGGTGCTCGACATACGGCTGGCCGACCGGGTCGACGTCATGTGGCGCGAGGGGTTCGTCGAGGAGGTGCGGAGTCTCGGCGAGCACGGTCTCAGCGACGGCTTCACCGCCAGCAAGGCGCTGGGATATCAGCAAATCCTCGCGTACCTGGCGGGGGAGTCGACCGAGGAGGAGGCGCGCGAGGCGACGGTGGTCGGCACCCGCAAGTTCGCCCGTCGCCAGGACCGGTTGTTCCGCAAGGATCCGCGCATCCACTGGCTGCCGTATGACGCCGAGGACCTCCTCGAGCAGGCCGCTGGAGTCGTGGCTCCCGGCTAGACTGGGGGATATGACATTCCCATGGCTCAAGGGGCACGGCACGGAGAACGACTTCGTGCTGCTCCCGGACCATGACGGTACGATCCACGGCGAGCTGGACGGGGCCTTCGTGGCCGCGATCTGCCACCGTCGGCGCGGTATCGGTGCCGACGGCGTGCTGCGTGTCGTACGCGCTGCTGCGATCGGTGAGGAGTCGGCCGGCGAGTGGTTCATGGATTACCGCAATGCCGATGGGTCAGCCAGCGAGATGTGCGGCAACGGCATCCGGGTCTTCGCGCTGCACCTCGTGCAGGAGGGCCTCGTCGACCCGGGCGCACCGCTGCTGATCGGCACTCGCGGCGGCGACAAGACCATCTCGTTCGACGGTGATGACATCGCGGTCGACATGGGCAGTCCCGAGATCCGTGGAGTCTCCAAGGTCACCGCGGACGGCCGCACGTGGGAGGCCCAGGACGTACGCACCGGCAATCCCCACGCCGTGGCCTTCGTCGATCGGCTCAGCGACGCCGGATCGCTCCTCACCGAGCCGGACTACGACTCGGCCACCTACCCCGAAGGCGTCAACATCGAGTTCGTCACGCGCCTGGGCGCGCAGCACGTGGCGATGCGCGTCCATGAACGCGGCTCGGGCGAGACCCGCT
>JAWWPE010000266.1:0-3219 GCA_033850895.1 Nocardioidaceae bacterium
TGCTCGAGGTCGCCCGCAAGGACCCGAACCGCGACAACGGCGAGCTGGTCGAGCGGTTGCACTTCGTCAACTCCCGTGCGATCGACCTCACCGAGGCGCTGCTCGTGCTCAGCCGCGCCGACCAACGTGCCTTCACCCGGGTGCCCCTCGACCTGTCGCTTCTCGCAGAGGAGGCGACCGAGACCCTGCTGCCCCTCGCCGAGGAGCGCGCCCTGACGATCGAGACGTCGGGCGACCTCGCACCCACGACCGGCTCGCACGCCCTCCTGCTCCAGCTGACGACGAACCTCGTGCACAATGCGATCGTGCACAACCTGCTCCATCAGGGCACGGTGTGGGTCACGACGAGCGTCCACCCGTCGACGGTGGAGCTCACCGTCGAGAACACCGGCGCGAAGCTGACCCCGCAGCTGGTGTCCACCCTCGTCGAGCCGTTCCAGCGCGGCGCCGAGCGCATACGCACTGACCACGCCGGGGTCGGTCTCGGGCTGGCCATCGTCAAGAGCATCGCGGAGGCCCACGACGGAACCCTCACCCTCACGCCACGCCCCGACGGTGGCCTGCGGGTCACCGTGCAGCTGCCTGTCGGGACGTAGCGGCGTACGAGCCCGTCAGCGACAGAGCTCGTCGATCAGTGTCGCAGCGTGTTCGGACTCCTGCGGCAGTCGCTCGATCCAGGTCCGCGCCGCGTGGGGTTCGGCGAGTCCGGCGAGATGCGCACGGATCTGCCCGTCGATGCGGCCGATGAGCCCGATGGCATCTTCACTGGGCAAGAGTGCCGCGAAGCGCGTCGGCGCAAGCCCGGCCATCAAGGTGTGCGCGGGCAGCTCACGGGCCACCACGGCGGCCACGTCGGACAGCACGATCAGCTCCAGCATTCCGTGTGGCACTGTCGAGGTGCTCGTCGAGCTGACCCCGACCTCGGCAACCGCCAGCGCCCAGGCGCGGGCCTCCCGCCGACGGACGAGACCCATCACTTCTGTCTGCAGATGCTGTGCGGTTGCCAGACCGGTCAACGGATCGGTACACGTCACACGCGCATACCTGCCCAGGGCGGCCTCTGACCACGCGAGCGCCAGTGAACGTACGAGATCGAGGTCGGCGCGCGGAAGTCGGCATGCCGCCCGCACGCTGTCGACATCCTCGAGCAACCTCCGCAAGCTCTCGCCATCGAGCGCGTAGAGGCTGCCCGCCTCCCACACCGCGTCAGACACGCCTCGGTGTGCTTGCCATGCGGCGACCAGACCGGCGAGCCGGGTCGGGACGACCCCAGCATTGAGAGCGCTTCTCGCCGTGGTCGTAGCGGGCCTTCCGGCGAACCTTGTCACGTCAGCTCCGTCCCAGGCGTCTCTCGGGTGTCCATCTACCGACTGAGACAACTCGCGGCGCGTTCCATGACGGACGACTCGCGCCGGCTCCGGCAGGATCGTCCTTCGACTCCCGTCATGTGCCGCGCACTAGGCTGTCTCTTTCTGTGGAGGGCCATGGACATCGAAGGCGAATCAACCGACGCCGAGCTCATCACCCGTTATCGCGCGGGTGATGATTCAGCGGCGTCCGTGCTGTTTGCCCGGCACCATGCACCAGCCGTACGCTTCGCGGCCCGGCTGGCTGGACCCAGCTCGGGAGAAGACCTTGCGGCGGAGGCCTTCAGCCACGTCCTCGCAGCACTTCGCAAGGGCCACGGTCCGGACGTCGCCTTTCGTCCCTACTTGATGACGACCGTGCGCAACGCGTACACGAACGCGAGCAAGCGTGACAGCAAGCTGACCTGGACCGATGACTTCGAGCGGGTCGGATCCCAGGCGGTGGCGGCTGACGAATCCGCGCTGCGTTCCGAGTCGACTCTGCTGGCGCAAGCGTTCGCGACGCTGCCCGAACGCTGGCAGACCGTCCTGTGGCACACCACCGTCGAGGACGACTCGACTGCTGAGGTCGGCCGAATGCTCGGCATCAGCCCTTCCGCGGTCGCCGCTCTTGCCTATCGCGCACGCGAAGGACTGAGACAGGCCTACCTCTCAGCGCACATCGCCTCCGCCGACAACGCCACGTGCCGGGAGGTCCGCGACCAGCTCGCCTCCTATTCCCGCGGCCAGCTCGGGCCGAGGGCCACTCCGGCCGTCGAGCAGCATCTGGACACCTGTCGTGAATGCACGGCCGTGCTCATGGATCTGCGTCGCATCACCAGCGACCTGCCGGCCCTGCTCGCCCCAGCCCTCCTCGGCACCGCCGCCCTCGCGGGCAGGAGGGGCCGCCGCTCCCGCAGGAAGGACCGACAACAGCGGGGAAACAGTGCGTCCGGACCGCGCAATCTGGCGCGTCCAGGCCGCGCGGGGCGATCCGCGCGCTTCGGTGGTGGAGGCGCCCGCACCGGCAGGCGCTTCGTTGCCCGTTCCTCGTCGATGACGGGCGCCGCCGTGGCCGGCCTGGCGGTCGCCACGGTGTGCGCCCTTGCCGTCGTGACGGCGGTGAAGTGGGGCGGGCCCGACGGGAGTCCGGCGAGCGCACACGGCCTCACCAGCGACGAAGGACTGACCCTGATCCCCGAGCCGGACAGGACGGTTCCGCCTCCACCCGAGAAGGAAACACCGAAGCCCGAGAACTCTGCGCCGCCGTATGTGCAGCAGCCGACGCCAACCAGACCGCCGAGTCACAAGCCGGCGAAGCCGGAACCATCCGACGGGCCACCAGCCGGGCCCACGACCACGACGTTCGACCTGGTGGTCGGCCTGACCAATGTCGTCGATCTCGCGACCTCGATGAGTGGCGACATCAATGTGTCATCTCCCGGGCCTTCAACGCTGGTCATCGACATCACGTCACCCGGCGGGTGGAACTTCTCCGCGCCGCCGCCGGCCGGCGCAGACTGCTCCGCGCCCAGCGGGGTGACGCCCGTCCAGGTCACCTGCGTGTTCGCGGCACCGTTCACCGGGACACTCGGCCTCCTGCTCCTGGACACCGGCCCAACGAAGGCATTCACCGCCACGCTGACGGCTCCCAACAACACCGATCCGACCCCGGGCGACGCCACCGTCTCGTTCAGCTCGCCGTGACGGTCGCCTGCGGCCACTCCGCGTGCCGGGCAGACCTCGACGATTCGTGGAGCCGCTTGTCAGAATCGAACTGACGACCTTTTCATTACGAGTGAAACGCTCTACCGACTGAGCTAAAGCGGCGTCGGTGCGTCGGGTATGAGCCGTCGAACCGAAGCACGAGTCT
>JAWWPE010000284.1:0-4994 GCA_033850895.1 Nocardioidaceae bacterium
CCGTACTTGGCGTCCTCGTAGCCGGGCGCAACGCGGTTGATGGCATCGCCCATGTTGTGGATGCGCAGCGCGTTGGTCGACCCCGGGATGCCGGGAGGGCTCCCGGCGACGATGACGACCTGCTGACCCTCGTGGCAGCGACCGATCTCGAGCAGTGCCCGGTCGACCTGGAGCACCATGTCGTCGGTGTGCTTGACCTCGGGCACCGTGAACGTCTCGATGCCCCAGCTGAGCGCCAGCTGGCGACGTACGAGCGGATCGGGGGTGAACGCCACGACCGGCACCCGAGAGCGGTAACGGGTCATTCGGCGTGCGGAGTCGCCGGTTGTCGTGAACGCCACGACGAAGCGGGCGTCGACCGCCTCGGCAACGTCGGCGGCCGCGCGGCAGATGACGCCGCTCTTGGTCTTGGGCTTCCAGGTGAACGATGCCATCCGGGGCAGTCCGTGGTCCTCGGTGGACTCGACGATGCGGGCCATCGTGTGGACGGTCTCGATCGGATAGTCCCCCACGCTGGTCTCGCCCGAGAGCATCACCGCGTCGGCGCCGTCGAGCACCGCATTGGCGACGTCGGACGCCTCGGCGCGCGTCGGTCGGGGCGCGGAGATCATCGACTCGAGCATCTGGGTGGCGACGATGACCGGCTTGGCGTTGCGGCGGGCCTTCTCGACGATCAGCTTCTGGACGATCGGCACGTCTTCGAGCGGTAGCTCGACGCCGAGATCGCCGCGGGCCACCATCACGCCGTCGAAGGCGTCCATGATGCCATCGAGGTTCTCCACCGCTTGCGGCTTCTCGATCTTGGCGATCACCGGGCGGTGGACGTTCTCCTCGACCATGATCTTGAGGACGTCGGCGTAGTCGTCGGCGGAGCGTACGAACGACAGCGCGATGAAGTCGACGCCCAGTCGCAAGGCGAAGCGAAGATCGTCGATGTCCTTCTCACTCATCGCCGGGACGCTGACCTGCACGCCGGGCAGGTTGATGCCCTTGTTGTTGCTGACCATCGCGGTGGTCTCGACCACTGTCACGACGTCGGTGTCGGTCACCGAGGTTGCGCGGAGGCGGATACGGCCGTCGTCGACCAGGATCTCGTCGCCGGGAGAGACGTCGCCAGGGAGACCCTTGTACGTCGTCGAGCAGCGGTGGACGTCGCCGAGGATGTCGTCGATCGTGATCGTGAACTCAGCCCCGGCCTCCAGCTGCACCGGGCCGTGGGCGAACCGTCCAAGCCGGATCTTGGGGCCCTGGAGGTCGGCCAGGATCGCGATCGCCTTGCCCGTCGACTCTGCGGCGGCTCGCACCCAGCCGAAGTTCTGCTCATGATCGGACTGGTCGCCGTGACTCATGTTGAGCCGGGCGACATCCATTCCCGCCTGGGCGAGTTCGAGGATCTTGTCGGCCCCGGCAACGGCCGGTCCGAGCGTACAAACGATCTTTGCTCTGCGCACGACTCGACACTATCCACTTGGTTCGGCTACCCGCGAGTCACTTAAGTGGTTTGCGGCAACAAATTCACCGAAGTCTCAGTCAGACACTCAACGGACGCGCTGTGGGCGGGATCGGGCTCGGCAGGCTGGTGGTCCCCGAGAGGTAGGCATCGACGCCGGCCGCGGCGGACCGACCCTCCGCGATGGCCCACACGATCAGGGACTGACCACGACCCGCATCGCCGGCGACGAACACCCCGTCGACCGTCGACATGTAGTGCTTGTCGCGGACGATGTTGCCGCGTTCGTCGAGCTCGACTCCGAGCTGCTCGACGAGCCCCTCGCGTTCCGGGCCGGTGAAGCCCATCGCGAACAAGACGAGCTGTGCGGGAAGCACCTTCTCGGTGCCGTCGATCTCGGTGAGCTTGCCGTCGATGAACTCGACCTCCGCGAGACGGAGTCCGCTGACATGTCCGTCCTCACCGAGGAACTCCTTGGTGGAGATCGAGTAGACCCTCTCCCCTGCCTCCTCGTGGGCGGACGAGACCCGATAGATCATCGGATACGTCGGCCACGGCTGGTGCTCCGGCCGCACCTCGCCCGGATTGGGCAGGATCTCCAGCTGCGTGATCGACTTCGCACCCTGGCGGATCGACGTGCCCAGGCAGTCTGCGCCGGTATCACCGCCACCGATGATGATGACGTCCTTGTCTGTGGCCAGGATCTGGTCCTCGACCTCTTCGCCGAGAGCGACCCGGTTGGCCTGCGGCAGGAACTCCATCGCCTGGTGGATGCCGGCGAGCTCACGTCCCGGGACGGGCAGGTCGCGGCGAACGGTCGAGCCGATGGCCAGCACGACCGCGTCGTAGCGGTCACGAAGCTGCGATCCGGTCAACGTGTCGCCGACCTGTATGCCCGAGCGGAACACCGTGCCCTCGCGCTCCATCTGGTCGATCCGGCGGTCGACCTGGATCTTCTCCATCTTGAATTCGGGGATGCCGTAGCGCAGCAGTCCGCCGGGCTTGTCGTCACGCTCGTAGACGGCGACGGTGTGACCGGCCCGGGTCAGCTGCTGCGCCGCGGCGAGACCGGCGGGACCGGATCCGACGACGGCAACGGTCTTGCCGGTGAGCCACTCGGGCGGTTCGGGGCGTACCTGGCGGTCGTCCCAGGCCTTGTCGATGATCGAGACCTCGACGTTCTTGATCGTCACGGCCTCGCGGTTGATCGCGACGACACAGGCTGTCTCGCACGGAGCCGGGCACAGCCGACCGGTGAACTCGGGGAAGTTGTTGGTCGCATGCAGCCGGTCGAGTGCCTCGTCCCAGTCCTCGCGCCACACCAGGTCGTTCCACTCCGGAATCAGGTTGCCGAGCGGGCAGCCCTGGTGGCAGAACGGGATGCCGCAGTCCATGCACCGGCCGGCTTGCTCGGTGATGATCGGCAACAGCGCCTTGCCCGGGCCTCCCGGGTAGACCTCCTTCCAGTCGTGGATGCGCTCCTCGACCGGTCGGCGCGGCGCCAGCTCGCGCGGTGTCGTGATGAATCCGCGTGGGTCAGCCACGTGCGGCCACCTCCATCATGCGTGTGGTCGTGTCTGCTTCGGACAGGCCTTCGGACTCGGCCGCAGCCCGCGCCTCGAGCACCAGCCGGTAG
Organism: Nocardioidaceae bacterium; assembly: GCA_033850895.1. Taxonomy (GTDB): domain Bacteria; phylum Actinomycetota; class Actinomycetes; order Propionibacteriales; family Nocardioidaceae; genus Aeromicrobium. The sequence continues at coordinate 3,087 of JAWWPE010000284.1, forward strand.
TTGACCGGCATGATCTCGGTGAACCGCGCGAGCGACTGCTCCCAGTTGCCGAGCAGCTGCTCGGCAACGACCGAGTCGGTCTCCTCGTGGTGCTTCTGGATCAGGGCCCTCAGGTCTTCGGCCGTCTCGGCCGGCACCGGCCGCAGCTCAACCATTTCCTTGTTGACCCGGCTCTCGTCGAGGTCGAGAACGTACGCTGCGCCGCCACTCATGCCGGCTGCGACATTGCGGCCGGTCGAGCCGAGAATCACCACCCGACCACCGGTCATGTACTCGCAGGCGTGGTCTCCCACACCTTCCACAACGGCGCTCACACCCGAGTTGCGTACGCAGAACCGCTCGCCGACCTTGCCACGCAGGAAGATCTCGCCGCTCGTGGCACCGAATCCGATGACGTTTCCGGCGAGGATCTGCGCCTCCGCGGTGAACTGGATGTCGCGCGGCGGCCGCACGATGAGCCGCCCACCGGACAGACCCTTGCCGACGTAGTCGTTGCCGTCGCCCTCGAGCCGCAGTGTGACACCGGCAGGGACGAACGCTCCGAACGACTGTCCGGCCGAGCCGATGAACGTGATGTCGATCGTGTTCTCGGGCAGGCCGGCGCCCTTGTAGCGCTTCGTCACCTCGTGGCCGAGCATCGTGCCGACCGTACGGTTGACGTTGCGGATCGGCAGCTGTGCGCGAACCGGCTCCCCGTTCTCGAGAGCGTCCTTGCTCAGCTCGATGAGCTCGTTGTCGAGCGCGCGGTCGAGGGCGTGGTCCTGGGTCGTGGTGTTGTGTAGGACCGCACCCTCCGGGAGGTCGGGCACGTAGAGGATCGGCGTCAGGTCGAGTCCGTCGGCCTTCCAGTGGTCGACCGCCTTGCGGATGTCGATCAGCTCAGCGTGGCCGACGGCCTCCTCGATCGAACGGAATCCCAGCTCGGCGAGGTACTCGCGGACCTCTTCGGCGATGTAGGTGAAGAAGTTGACGATGTATTCGGCCTTGCCGGTGTACTTCTCGCGCAGAGCCTTGTTCTGCGTCGCGACGCCGACCGGACAGGTGTCGAGGTGGCACACGCGCATCATGATGCAGCCGCTGACCACCAGCGGAGCCGTGGCGAAGCCGAACTCCTCGGCCCCGAGCAGCGCGGCGATGACGACGTCGCGACCGGTCTTGAGCTGCCCGTCGCACTGCACGACGATCCGGTCACGCAGGCCGTTGAGCAGCAGCGTCTGCTGGGTCTCGGCGAGGCCGAGCTCCCAGGGACCGCCGGCGTGCTTGAGCGAGGTGAGCGGCGAAGCGCCCGTACCGCCATCGTGACCGGAGATGAGCACGACGTCGGCCTTGGCCTTCGAGACGCCCGCCGCGACCGTGCCGACGCCGACCTCGGACACCAGCTTGACGTGCACGCGGGCCGACGGATTGGCGTTCTTGAGGTCATGTATCAGCTGCTTGAGGTCCTCGATCGAATAGATGTCGTGGTGCGGCGGAGGTGAGATGAGTCCGACGCCGGGCGTGGAGTGACGCGTCTTGGCCACCCAGGGATAGACCTTCGGCCCGGGCAGCTGACCGCCCTCGCCGGGCTTCGCGCCCTGCGCCATCTTGATCTGGAGGTCGTCGGCGTTCGTGAGGTACTCCGACGTGACACCGAAGCGGCCCGACGCCACCTGCTTGATCGCCGAGCGACGCTCAGGGTCGTACAACCGCTCGGAGTCCTCGCCTCCTTCGCCGGTGTTGGACTTGCCACCGAGCCGGTTCATCGCGATCGCCAGGGTCTCGTGGGCCTCCTGGCTGATCGACCCGTACGACATCGCGCCCGTCGAGAAGCGCTTGACGATCTCGGACGCCGGCTCGACGTCCTCGAGCGGGATCGCCTCGACCTCGCGGAAGCGCAGCGCGCCTCGCAGCGTGCCCCGCCGGCCGTTC
>JAWWPE010000304.1:0-6391 GCA_033850895.1 Nocardioidaceae bacterium
GCATGGCGCAAGCATATAACAACATGCACGGTGCAACCAAATTCGGAACGTGTGACCTGGATCGCTATTCGGGTCGCGGCCCGAGCAGGTCCCACCGGTTGCCGGCGATGTCGAGGAAGACCGCGACTCGCCCGTACGGCTCGTCCCGAGGCGGAGTCACGAACGTGACTTCATGTTCGACCATTCGTGCGTACGTCTGCTCGAAGTCCTCGACCCGGAGGAAGAAGCCGACCCGGCCGGCGAGCTGGTGCCCAACGGCGGCGGCCTGCTCTTCACCGTCCGCCTGGGCGACCAGGATCGAGGTCTGCGCACCTGGCGGGCGTACGACGACCCAGCGCTTGGGCCTGCCGTCGTTGGTCAGGGACGCCGAGTCCTCGACCAGCTCGAACTGCAATGCCCCGACGAAGAAGTCGATCGCCGGGTCGTACTCGTCGACGACGATGGTGAAGTGCTCGATGTGCATGGCGGCGAGGATACGTGCAAGCACTAGATTGGCAGGCGTGGATCTGGATGACGTGAGGGCCGCCCGGCAGCTGCTTGAGGGTGTCACCGAGGTGACGCCGATGGCGCACTCCCGATGGCTGAGCACGTTGGCGTCGACGCCGGTCTACCTCAAGGCCGAGAACCTGCAGCGCACCGGGTCGTTCAAGATCCGCGGAGCGTACGTACGGATTGCCCGGCTCTCCGACGAGCAGCGGGCGCACGGCGTGGTGGCGGCCAGTGCCGGCAACCACGCGCAGGGGGTGGCCCTGGCAGCGTCGATGCTCGGCATCAAGGCGACGATCTTCATGCCCGAGGGTGCGGCCCTGCCGAAGGTCGGGGCGACCGAGGGCTATGGAGCGGACATCCAGTTCCACGGGTCCGGAGTCACCGAGGCGCTGGTGCCGGCGCGCGAGTTCGCCGAACGCACGGGTGCGGTGCTGATCCACCCGTTCGATCACGAGGACATCGTCGCCGGCCAGGGCACGGTCGGACTGGAGATCCTCGAGCAGTGCCCTGACGTCAAGACGATCCTGGTCCCGGTGGGTGGTGGAGGTCTCGCGGCCGGCATCGCGCTGCTGCGTTCGGAGCGGCCCGATCTACGTGTCGTCGGGGTGCAGGCCGAGGACGCCGCCGCCTACCCGGCCTCGCTGGTCGCCGGGCATCCGGTCGCGCAGGCGATGGGGCTCACCATGGCGGACGGGATCTCGGTGGCCGAGCCGGGCACGATCCCGTTCGGTGTCATCAACGAGCTGCTCGACGAGGTCATCACGGTCAGCGAGGACTCGATGAGCCGCGCGCTGCTGTCACTGCTCGAGCGCGCCAAGATGCTCGTCGAGCCCGCCGGGAGTGCCGGGGTCGCGGCGATCCTCGAGCGTCCTGACGCGTTCGAAGGGCCGGTCGTCGCGGTGCTCTCCGGGGGCAACATCGACGCCTTGGTGCTGCTCGACGTCATCCGGCACGGACTCGCCGCGGCGGGCCGGTTCCTGATGTTCCGCGTACGCATCTCCGACCGGCCCGGCGAGCTGATGAGGTTGCTCACCGATCTCGCCGAGACCGGCGTCAACGTCCTCAACGTCAACCACGACCGGGCGTCGGAGTCCCTCGGCGTACGTCAGGTCGACGTCGACATGCAGGTGGCGACGCGCGGGCCGCAACACCGTGACGAGGTCAAGACCCGCCTGCTCGAGCTGGGCTACGAGCTGATCTGAGACGGCTGCCCTTGCGCGGGCGGTGAGCTGGGTCGAACGCGGTGGTCGCCGGTTCGACCTGAGTCACCGCCGCGGCGGGTTCGTGGTCCGACTCAGAACGGCTTGGCGTCGACGACCTCGACGGTGATGCTCTTGCCGTTGGGGGCCTCGTACGAAGCGGTGTCGCCCTTGCGCTTGCCGAGGATGGCGGCGCCGAGCGGTGAGGTCGGGGAGTAAACATCGATGTCGACGCTGCTGTCCATGCTCAGCAGCTCACGCGAGCCCAGCAGGAACTGCTCGGTGTCGGTGTCACCCTTGAATCGGATCGTGACGATCATGCCGGCGTCGACGGTGCCGTCGTCGGCGGGCTTGTCGCCGACCTCGGCGCGACGCAGCATGTCTTCGAGCTGACGAATGCGGGCCTCGGTCTTGCCCTGTTCCTCGCGGGCGGCGTGATAGCCGCCGTTCTCCTTGAGGTCGCCCTCGTCTCGGGCGGAAGCGATCTTGGCGGTGATGTCGGCGCGTACGTCTCCGCGCAGGTGGTCGAGCTCCTGCTGGAGACGGTCATACGCCTCCTGGGTCACCCAGATGGTGTCGGTCTCGGTGGGCTGAGTCATGCGGGCCTCCTTACGCAATGCACCCCAGGCCATCGCCCGGGGTGAATGCTCCAGATTACCAGTTATCTGACCGGCCGGCACATCCTGAGCACGCCGGTGACGGCCTTGCGTTCGGTCTTGATGTCGATCGTGTAGCGGACGTCATGGGCCTTCGACGCCGGCACGGTGACGGTCTTCTCACCGACGATGGCGTGATCCTCGGCCTGGGCGTAGACCGTGCACTCGACCGCGATCGGGTCGGGCCGGCTGATGTTGAGCGCGACGGTCACGTGATGCGCATCCACGACGTCATAACCGTGGACGGTGGCGGTGACCGGTGTGCTCTGCAGCGCGACCCACGCCGCGAACGCCACGCCGATGCCGACGCCGACTGTGGCGATCGCGGGCCAGAGCCAGCGTGGTCGGCGCTTGGTGCCGTAGCGCGCGCTGAGATCAGTCACGCCGACCAGTCTCTCAGCCCTTGCCGATCTGAGTCAGCACGGCCTTGTCGAACACCCGGTACGGCAACAGATTCGACGCGGTGGCCATCATCTTGGCTTCGCGGCCGATGAGATATTCAGCCTTGGGTCGCCGCGAGAACAATGCGTGACGGGCTGCCTCGGCGACCTGCGAGGCGGGAATGCCCCCGCCACTCGCGTTCTCGGTGAGCCGCCGCATCGAACCGATCGTGTCGCCGTACAGCTCGATCGCCCGTGGCGGGAGGGCGTCGATGATCTCGTCGAACTGGTCGCCGGCCTTGTCCCAGATCGGGGTCGAGACCGTCGCCGGTGCTAGCACGGAAACCCCCATACCGAATGGTTTGAGCTCGCGGCGGAGCGACTCGGCCATCCCGTTGAGCGCGTGCTTCGACGCTGCGTACGGTCCGATGAACGGAGCCGCGACGCGTCCGCCGATCGAGCCGGTGAACACGATGCGCGCGCTGCCGTGCTCGCGCAGCAGCGGCAGGAATGCCTGGGTCACCGCGAGCTGGCCGATGACATTGACCTCCAGCTGACGCCGGAACTCGTCCAGGTCCAGGAACTCCAGCGGACCGCCGACGGCGATCCCGGCGTTGTTGACGACGCCCTTGAGCTTGGACTCGCCGAGGGCGGAGCGTACGACCTCGGCGGCGTCGAGCGCTTCCTGCGATGAGCTGATGTCGAGGCGCACGGGCGTGACCAGCGGATGCTCGGCGACCGTGGACAGATCGCGTACGGCGGCAAAGACACGGATGTTGTCGGCGGCGAGATTCTCGACGATTGCCTTGCCGATGCCGGTCGAGGCGCCGGTGACGAGTACGGCTTCGGGAGTGGTCATCGGCCCATCCTGACCCACGGAACACCCGGGGCAAAGGCGTTGTTGGTCACAGTGCGAGGATTTCCCAAAGCCCTCGAAGGAGAACCGTGGCCGACCAATTGCGCCTGATGCACGTGCACGCCCACCCCGACGACGAGTCGAGCAAGGGAGCGGCGTCCACCGCGAAGTATGTGGCCGAGGGAGTCGACGTCCACGTGGTCACCTGCACCGGGGGCGAGCGCGGCGACATCCTCAACCCCGGCTTCGAGCACCCCGGCATCGTCGACAACCCCGAGCTGATCTCGGAGATCCGTCGGGAGGAGATGGATCGGGCCCGCGAGATCCTCGGCGTCACGCAGGACTGGCTCGGCTTCGTCGACTCCGGCTGGCCCGAAGGCGATCCGAAGCCGCCGCTTCCCGAGGGGTGCTTCGGCCTGGTGCCGATCGAGGAGGCGGCTGAGCCCCTCGTACGCCTGATCCGCTCGTTCAAGCCGCAGGTGTTGACGACATATGACGAGAACGGCGGCTACCCGCACCCCGATCACATCAAGTGCCACGAGATCAGCGTGTATGCCTTCGAGGCGGCCGCTGACCCCGACCGCTACCCCGACGCCGGGCCGCCGTGGCAGGTGTCGAAGCTGTACTACCACCTGAGCTGGAGCTACGCCCGGATGAAGGCGATCGACGACGCGATGCAGGCGCACGGCCTGGAGAACCCCTACGCCGAACGACTCAAGACCTGGGAGCGCAAGCCCGAGGACGAGGCGCGCCTGACCACCCGGATCAAGTGCGACGACTACTTCGGCGTGCGCGATGCGGCGTTGCTGGCTCATGCAACCCAGATCGACCCCAACGGTTGGTGGTTCGCCGTGCCGCACGAGGTGCAGGCCGAGGCATGGCCGACCGAGGACTACCAGCTCGTGACGTCAACGGTCGAGACGTCCCTCCCTGAGGACGACCTGTTCGCGGGCCTGCGCTGACCCGTTCGGCGAGATGTGGCGACGAATCAACCGCGAGGCGGGTCGCCGTGGTTGATCGGCGGCCAGATCTCGGGGAGTCGGACCGGGCGTTAGGCTGGGGGCATGACCCCGTACGCGTTCGCAGCCTTCGTCTCGGCCGAGAAGCCGCTGACTCCTGAGAACGTACGCCCCGGTGGGCTGGCGTTCCTGGTCGTCATGCTGCTGTGCGTAGCAACCTTCCTGCTGGCGCGGTCATTCCTTAAGCACGCCAAGAAGGCGCAGCAGCCCTGGGACGGCGACGACTCCGGCCGCACCAGCCCGCACGACGGCGCCTGAGCTCAGCCGACTAGCTGGGACCCAACCTCGGCCACAGGCGCCAGGTCAGCCACGCCGTCACGATCGCCGGCGCGAACAAGCCGACCGCCACGAGCACGTCAGTCGTCGTGGAGAAGTTCGCGGACACCGAGTTGTCCGCCTTGTGCGTCGCGCTGATGATCGATCCGATGCCCACGACGACGAGGTTGAGCGTCGCCCCCGCGGCGAGCGACAGAGCCAACGTCCGGGAGGCGCTGGTTCCGAGCAGGGGGTGGATGGCGAACCGCGAAACCAGCGCGCACACCAGGACGATGACCGCCACCTCGATCAGGAAGAACACGTGCTGACCCGTGGTGACGCGATCTTCAAAGCCGTACGCCATCAGGAACGCGATGAAGTACGCAACGAACCCGATGACCGTGTTGACGGCGAGCACGAGGGCCAGCACGCCGAAGCCGAGTGGCAGGTTCCGGGGCTGGGTCACCGGCACATCGTCGCATGCACCGACTCACGGTCTGGTCGAACCCACCTAGGCTGGCGGTATGCCGAATCGTCTGGCCGAGGCCACCAGCCCCTACCTCCAGCAGCACGCCGACAACCCGGTCGAGTGGTGGGAGTGGAGCGATGAGGCGTTCGCGGCGGCGCGGAGCCTTGACCGGCCGATCCTGCTGAGCGTCGGCTACGCCGCGTGCCACTGGTGCCACGTGATGGCGCATGAGTCGTTCGAGGACGCGAGCACCGCGGCGTACATGAATGCCCACTTCATCAACATCAAGGTCGACCGTGAGGAACGCCCTGACGTCGACGCGGTCTACATGAGTGCGACCCAGGCGATGACCGGCCAGGGTGGCTGGCCCATGACCTGCGTGCTGACCCCCGACGGCGAGCCGTTCTTCGCGGGCACGTACTTCCCGCCGGAGCCGCGCCAGGGGACGCCGGCGTTCACCCAGGTGTTGCAGGCGCTGTCGGAGGCGTGGCTCGAGCGCCGCGAGGAGGTCTCGACGGTCACGAAGGACGTGCTGGCCCATCTGCAGTCGACGATCGACCCGATCGGCGGCGCGCTCGGCCCCGAGGAGCTGGATGCGGCGGTCGAGACCCTGGCCAAGCAGTACGACGCCGAGGCCGGCGGTTTCGGCACCAGCCCGAAGTTCCCGCCGTCGATGGTGTTGGAGTTCCTGCTCCGCCACGCCGCACGCACCGGCAGCCAGCAGCCACTCGACCTGGTCGCCGGCACGTGTGAGGCGATGGCTCGGGGCGGGATGTATGACCAGCTCGGCGGCGGTTTCGCCCGTTACAGCGTCGACCGTTTCTGGCGGGTGCCGCATTTCGAGAAGATGCTGTACGACAACGCCCTGCTGCTGCGGGTCTACCTCCACTGGTGGCGGCAGACCGGCTCGCCGCTGGCCGAGCGCATCGCCAGGGAGACCGGCCGGTTCATGATCGACGAGCTCGGCACGCCGGAGGGTGGCTTCGCCTCCGCGCTCGACGCCGACAGCGACGGTCACGAAGGCACGTTCTACGCCTGGAACCCCAATCAGCTGATGCGCGTGCTCGG
>JAWWPE010000330.1:0-2673 GCA_033850895.1 Nocardioidaceae bacterium
TCGGCCTTCGCTGCGCGTACCCCGCGATGCCGACGGCGACCCGATCTATCGGCGCATGAATGACGTATGGCTGACGACCACGGCCTGCCGGGTTCCCCGCGACCTGTTGATCCCGTACCCGCCGGACGTCGACGGCGTCTGACTAGCCGAAGTCGATGTGCAGCATCTCCTTGTCGGTGAGCAGACCCAGGGTGCGGCTGCGGAGATAGGTGTCGATGAAGTACCAGTCGGCCTCCGACTTGGCATGGCTCACCTGTTTGGCGACGGTGAACCCCGACTTGCGGACCGCCACAACCTCGTCCTTGCGCAGCGCGAACATCCACACCACGCCACCCTTGGCCTCGGGACCCGGGATCCAGGCGAAATATTGCGGCCCGAGCTTGCCGGCGGACTTGACGCAGTGGCCGGCGAACCTCTTGGTCCTGCACGGGTCCTTGGCCATCCAGCTGGGCATTCGCGGCGACGCGAGCACGTCGATCGTCTGACTCGGCTTGTCGGGGTCCGCCTGGGTGAACCGGCCACCAACCGCGCCGGAGCCGAATTCGCGCTTCAGCGGGGACGTCCTGCGATCGTGGTAGTCGCCATAGCCGCCGCGCGAGGTCCAATAGCTGTTGATCAGCGAGTCATCGGTCGACGGCACCCGGTTGTATGCCGCCGGGTCGGGTTCATGGCCCTTCCAGTGCTTGAGCGCCTTGCCGGCGTCGATGGCATCCTGCGAGGTCGTCCGACGAAGCCGCGGGTCTTGGGCAACTTGCTGCAGCTTCTTGACCGAGATCATCAGGTGCTGCTTGCGGGGATCGCCCTTGATCGTGTCGCCGAACCAGCTGACCTTGGTCTCCTGGCCGTCGCGCACCATGGTGACGTTGACGAAGCCGGGATCCTCCTCCGGCTCCTCCTTCTGCCAGGTCAGGACGAGCTTGCCGCCGGGGACGCTGCGCGTCTCGCAGCCGTCGAGGTACTCACCCGGGCACGGGTGCTTGTCGACCTTGGGAGAGATGAACACCCGCAGGAGTCCACCGTCGCTCTCGCCATCTCCGTGATATCGAAGATCGGCACCGAGCGCGCCCTTCGGATCATGATTGTCGGTGTACGTTGCCTCGCGGGTGGTGGTGTTGGTGGGCAGGTGTTCGAGTGCCACCGCCGCGATGGCGCGCTGGGTGATCGGGATGTTGCCACCCTTCTGGGCCTCACTCCCCTGGCCACAGCCGGCCAGCGTGAACAGGCCCGCGAGGACCAGCGCGTACGCGCTCGTGCGTGCCGACCTCAACCGTCGACCGCGGCCTTCTTCTTTGCGGCCTGCTTGAACGCGCGTACCTTCGCAAGCGATTCGGGGTCGACGACGTCGGCGACCGAGCGGAAGCCCTTCTTGCCGTAGTCGCCGACGACGGTGGTCCAGCCGGGCGGTTTGACTGCCAGCTGCTTGGCCAGCAGGGCGGTGAAGATCTTCGCCTTCTGGTCGCCGAAACCGGGCAACGCCCGTACGCGTCCGAAGAGCTCGGCACCCGTGCGCGCCTCGGTCCAGATGCGGGACGCGTCGCCGTCATAGACGTCGGTGACAACGCGCGCGAGGCCCTGGAGGCGTCCGGCCATCGAGCGGCCATAACGGTGGATCGCCGGCGGCGTGGCGCACAGATCGGCAAAGGCCTCCGGCTCGGCGTCGGCGATCGCGGCCGGGTCGAGCGTGCCGAACCGGTCGAGCACCTTCGCCGGCCCTCGGAACGCATGCTCCATCGGATATTGCTGGTCGAGCAGCATGCCCACCAGCAGGGCGAAAGGATCGTTGCTGAGCACCTCGTCAGCGTGCGGTTCCTGGGCGATCTGGATGGCCATGAGCCCATCCTGTCAGGGACTCGTACGAATTGAGAGGCTGGTCGGCCTCAGCTCTCGGGTGGGAGTAGGGGTCGCATGAACGTCCGCTCGAACCGCAGGACGCAACCCGAGTCGTCGCGGATCTTGTCGGCGGCGATGAATTCCGGATCGACGCCGAACAGCGCCCGATAGCGCTCATAGTCGGCAAACGAAGGAAACGAGAACAGCGCCAAGGCGCGGTCGCTCGCACCCTCGCCGGGCAGGAAATATCCGTGGTGTTGGCCCCCGTGCTTGTCGACCAGACGAATCCATTCCTCGGCGAAGCGTTCGAAGTCGTCGGTCTTGGCGGGGTCGATCGTGTAGTCGACGACGCAGGTGATCATTTCGCCACCCTATGAGCAGGCGGTGACAGCGAGTGGGCTGAGCACCTCGTCAGCGATCAGGACGCGGCGCTGCGGTGGCGAAGGTGTCGGCTGCGGCTTGGATCCGTTCGACATACGCCCGCCAGAACTCTTCACCCATCGAGTCGTCCTGGTCCGCGCCGGCGACGCCGTCGATCAGCTCCCGCACGATGTCGGCGTGGCCGGCATGTTGTGCGGTCTCCGCGATCATATGGATCAGCAAGAATCCCAGGGTGGTGTCACGCCGCCCGGAGGGCCAATGTGCGACGGACGCGGGCGCGTCCAGGTCCAGCGCGTCGATCGAGGCGTCGGCACGCGCGCTTGCGCGACCATAGAGCGCGATCAGTTCGTCGCTCCGGTCCTCGACGGTGGCCCACATGTCCGCCCCGTCCCAGATCGAACCGTCCTCGACCCACGGCAATGTCTCCGGTGCCGGGCGTCCGAGCGCATCGCCGAGGTAGGC
>JAWWPE010000335.1:0-6254 GCA_033850895.1 Nocardioidaceae bacterium
TCGGCGGCGGCGGCGCGGAACGTGTCGGCCGCACCGAGCACGATGGACTTGTCCTCGGCGACGAGCACCCTGGCCAGCCGCCCGACGGTCGTGGTCTTGCCGGTGCCGTTGACCCCGACGACCAGGATGACGCCCGGCTTGCCGTCCGCCCCCGCGGAGCTGAGCGATCGGTCGAGGGACGGGTTGATCACGGCGACGAGCTCTTCGCGCAGGACCGTACGTGCGTGGTCCGGGTCCTTGACGCCCTCGACCCGCATCCGGGTCTTGAGAGCCGCCACGAGCTCGTCGGTCGGGCCGACTCCGACGTCGGCGGCGAGCAGGGTGTCCTCGATCTCCTCCCAGGCGGCATCGTCGAGGGTCGCCCGGCCGAGCACGGTGAGCAGGCCCTTGCCGAGCGAACCCTGCGACCGCGCCAGCCGTGCCCTGAGACGTACGAGCCGGCCCTGCGGCGCTTCCGGACGCTCAACGATCGGAGCCTCGACCGGCACCACCGGCTCTGCGATCGGCGGCGACACGACGGCGACGTCGTCCTCGGCAAGGTGCGGTTCGGGATGTTCCGGGTGCTTGATCGTCTCGGTGGTGATCGAGTCGACCTCGTCGACCGGAGGCAGCGGTTTGCGGCCGCGACCGACGAGCAGGCTGGCGCCGACGCCGAGCACGACGACAACGACGGCGATGATCAGGAACAACACGATGGTGGGCACACCGCGATCCTATGCAGAGCCGGGCCCCGGTGAGCAGCGACGCGGCGCTGGCCGCACCCGCTCAGAGCAGGCTGTTGATCTGCTCCACCTGTCCGCACGGTACCCCGAGCGCTTCGTGGTGCTTGCGGATGGCTTCCTCGTCGGGACCGTCGAGGATGCACACCACGTGGCCGTCTGCGTTGTGATAGAGCTCGACCTGCTTGACGCCGAATGCGTCGGTGGTGCCGTCACGGGTCTCTTGGGTGAACTTGTCGATCGCTTCTTGCGGCAACTTCAGGCCTTCGTGGACGTCTACGAACTTGGGCATGATTTCTCCTGCAATTCGGGGATTCCCCAGAGTCCACCCGCAAACCCGATGCGTCAACGGTTCGGCCGGATCAGAACACCAGGGGCGCGACTGCCGCCGCGATCGCCGGCGGGATCGGCGTGACCTCACGGGTGGTCGCATCGACGTACACGTGGACGAACCGCCCGATCGCCGCCGGCTCATCGGTGTCACCCTGGAACAGTCCGAGGCGGTAGACGATGCTCGACCTGCCGAGCTTCGACACGGCAAGGCCCACTTGCACGTCACCCGGAAACCTGAGCTCGCGCTCGAACGTGCACTGCGTCTCGGCCACCAGGCCGACGGCGTCCAGCTCGCGGATGTCGGATCCGGTCGTGTCGATCAGGTAGCCGTTGACCGCGGTGTCGAAGAACGAGTAGTAGACGACGTTGTTGACGTGCCCGTAGACGTCCTCGTCCTCCCACCGTGTCGTGATCGTCCGCAGGACGGGGAAGTCCGTACGCGTGCGCGGCTCGGTCAAGCCGACGCCTCGTCGCGCAGCCGCTGGCTGATGACCGCCGAGACGCCGTCGCCGCGCATCGACACACCGTAGAGCGCGTCGGCAACCTCCATCGTGCGCTTCTGGTGGGTGATCACGATCAGCTGCGAGCTCTCGCGGAGCTCTTCGTAGATCTGAAGCAGGCGTCCGAGGTTGGTGTCATCGAGAGCCGCCTCAACCTCGTCGAGGATGTAGAACGGACTCGGTCGGGCCTTGAACAACGCCACCAGGAAGGCCACCGCGACCAGCGAGCGCTCGCCACCCGACAGCAGCGAGAGGCGTTTGACCTTCTTGCCCGGCGGGCGAGCCTCGACGTCGATGCCGGTGGTGAGCATGTTCTGCGGATCGGTCAGGATCAGGGCTCCCTCGCCACCCGGGAAGAGCCGCGAAAAGACGTCCTGGAACTCCCGCTCCACGTCGTACCAGGCCTCGGTGAAGACCTGCTCGACCTTGGCGTCGACCTCCTCGACGATCTCCAAGAGGTCCTGCCGGGTCTTGCGCAGGTCGTCGAGCTGCTCGGACAGGAACTGATGGCGCTCCTCCAGAGCGGTGAACTCCTCGAGTGCGAGGGGGTTGACCTTGCCGAGCATCGCCATGGCGCGCTCTGCCGCCCGCAGTCGCTTGGTCTGCTCCTCGCGGTCGTACGGCACGGCTTCGCCCGGTTCGGCGTCGTCCTCGACGATCGGCGGCACCAGCTGGTCAGGGCCGTAGTCGGCGAGCAACGCGTCGATCTCGAGGCCGAGCTCTTCGAGCGAGCGGGTCTCCAGGCCTTCGAGTCGCAGCCGCATCTCGGCGCGCGCCAGCTCGTCCTTGTGCACCGAGTCGGTGAGGCCGTCCAGCTCGCCGCTGAGCTCCCTGAGCTTGGTGCGGGCCATACGGAGTGTCTCCTCGCGAGCCGTGCGGGACAGCTCGATCTCGGCGCGCAGCTCCGACGCCTGGGCCACTGACCGCTCGAGGCGGGCGAGCACCAGCTCGCTGGCGGCGAGGACGGCCTTGGCGGTCTCGGCCTCACGGAGCTGACGCTCCCGGCGTTCGACGGCTCTGATTCGGGCATCCCGCTCCGCGGCGGCGGCCTCCAACAGTGCCTCGACCTGACCAGCCAGGGCCCGTGCACGCTCTTCGTTCGTACGTAGCGCGAGTCGCGCCTCGGTCTCGGCCCGGCGAGCGGCGGAGGCCTTCTCGGCCAGCTCCTCGAGCACCGTGGTGTCGGGCTCCTCCTCAGGGCCGGCCTCGGCCTGGGCGAGCCGGTCCTCGAGCTCGGCGAGGCCGGAGACGTCGACGTCGCGGGCTTCGGCGGCCGCATCGATCGCCGCGGAGAGTCGGTCGGCTTCGCCGCGGGCCGCCCGGGCCGTGGCCCCGAGGTGGCCGAGGTTCTCGGCGACCGCCGCCATCGTGGCGTCCGACTCGTGCAGCCGGGCCAACGCCGCGTCGACCTGTTCCTGCGCGGCCGCTCGACGGGTGGCGCCGGACTCGACCTCGAAGCGCAACCGCTCCAACGTGTGCATCGATCGCTCGAAGTCCTCTTCGGCCTGGGCGATCGCCGCCTTGACCTCGATCAGGCTCTGCTTGGACGACGAGCCACCGGCGGCGAAATGCGCACCGAGCACGTCGCCGTCACGCGTCACCGCCACCACGTCCGGAGACTGACTGATGAGCTGCTGCGAGTGCTCGAGGTCGTCGACGATCGCCACCTTGTAGAGCAGCCGTCGGAGTGCCCCTTGAAGCGGGGCGGGGCCCTCGACGACATCGATCGCGTAGGTGGCAAAGTCCGGGAGCCCTGGCCACGAGGAGTCGTCGACCTCGCCGCCGCCGAGCAACATCCCGGCCCGGCCGAGGTCCTCGGACTTGAGCTTCTCCATCGCGGACACGGCGGTGTCGAGGTGGTCAACCGCCACGGCGTCCGCGGCCGAGCCGAGCGCCGAGGCGATCGAGGTCTCGAAGCCCGAACGTACGGTCAGCAACGCCGCAACCGAGCCGAGCAGGCCGCTGATCTCATCGGTCGCGGCCAACAACGCACCGGCGCCATCCTTGCGCGCCAACCCGAGCTCGAGCGCCTCCTTGCGGGCCGACAACGCGGCGAGCTGACGCTCGGCCTCCTGCGACTGCACGGCGAGGGAGGCGAGCTGTTCGACGATCTCCGCGAGGGCGGCTTCGGCGGTCTCGAGCTCCTGGTCGAGACCGGATTCGCCGGCGTTGAGGCCGGCGATGGTGTTCTCGAGGGCGGTGAACTCGTGCTGGGCAGCCGTCGCGCGGTGCTCAGCCTCGTCGCGAGCCAGGGTCAGCCGGCCGATCTCCTCGCCGGCCGCCGTCGCCCGGCTCCGCAACGAATTGACCTGGCCGTGCAACCGCGCCAGACCTTCACGCTGGTCGGCGGCCGCCCGCAGCAGCCCGGCGACGCGACGTTCCTCCGCGGTGTAGGCCGCCTCCGCTTCATCGCGGACGGCGATGACGTCTTCGAGCGCCTGGGTCGCCTCGGTCACGCCCGCGTCGAGGGCTTCGTGCTGTTCCTGGGCTCGGCGGGCCTCGGCCTCGAGCTCTTCGGGCTCGCGACCCATGCGGCGATCCTCGGCCTCGACGGCGGCCAGGCGTACGCGCTCGTTGGCGAGACCGGCAGTGCCGCGGAAGCGCTCGCGCAGGCCGGAGAGGGAGTACCACGTCTCCTGGGCGGCTGCGAGCCGCGGCGAGTCCTCCCGGAGCTGGTCCTCCAGCAACGTCTCCTGCTCACGTGCCTCAGCGATGGCCTTCTCGACCGACTCGCGGCGTTCCTTCAGAGCCGTCTCGTCGGCGAGCTCCTCGGCGATCACGGTCCGGGCGCGGGTCACGTCGTCGGCGAGCAGCCTGGCGCGGGCATCACGTACGTCCGCCTGGATCACCGCGGCGCGGCGGGCGACCTCGGCCTGGCGCCCGAGCGGTTTGAGCTGGCGGCGGAGCTCGGTGAGCACGTCGTTGAGCCGGGTCAGGTTGCCCTGCGTCGCATCGAGCTTGCGGAGCGCCTTCTCCTTGCGCTTGCGGTGCTTGAGCACGCCCGCGGCTTCCTCGATGAATCCGCGGCGCTCCTCGGGGGTGGCCCGCAGGACGCTGTCGAGCTGGCCCTGGCCGACGATGACGTGCATCTCGCGGCCGATGCCGGAGTCGCTCAGCAGTTCCTGGACGTCGAGCAGGCGGCAGGTGTTGCCGTTGATCGCGTACTCAGATCCGCCGTTGCGGAACATGGTGCGCGAGATGGTGACCTCGGTGTACTCGATCGGCAGGGCGCCGTCGGTGTTGTCGATCGTGAGGATGACCTCGGCGCGGCCGAGGGGTGGGCGCCCCGACGTGCCGGCGAAGATGACGTCCTCCATCTTGCCGCCGCGCAGCGATTTGGCACCCTGCTCGCCCATGACCCAGGCGAGGGCATCGACGACATTGGACTTGCCGGAACCGTTCGGACCCACCACGCAGACGATGCCCGGCTCGAACTGAAGGGTCGTCGATGAAGCGAAGGACTTGAATCCACGAAGCGTGAGACTCTTCAGGAACAACGGGGGGCTCCTACGACGGCGTGCAGCGGTTGCTTGTGGACACCCTAGATGACTGCGAGACCTGAAACGTGGACCGGGAGCCCCGATCGAAGCCGGGTCTAGCGGTGACCGGCAACGTGCTCGACGAGGTCGCCCGCCGTCACGTGATCGACCCGCTCGCGAAGGGTCTGCAGCAAGCCGTCGTTCTCGACCTTGAGTCGCAGGATCTCCGCCTCGAGATCGGCAATGCGCCGGCGCATCGAGGCGGTCTCACGAAGCTGGTCCGAGGTGGGACCGCCGATGAAACCGATGAGTGCTTTGGCCATGAAAATCTCCGCACAAATTGAGCTGAGGGGGAAGGGCAGGGGCTAAGCCTGCGTCTGTCAGTCTCGCACCGTGAGACGCTCGCGGTCAAATACCTGGGCGCCATCGATCCAGGTCTGCCTAGTACGCAGGTCGTCAGCTCCGAGAAGTACGAAATCTGCTGCCGCTCCGGGGCGAAGATGGCCCAGATCGTGGTGCCCGAGGGCCGCCGCGGGGACGCTCGTGACGGCGGCGATCGCCTCCTCCACCGATACGCCCGAAGCGATCGCATTGGCCACGCAGGTGTCCAGGCGGGAGGCTGCTCCGGCAATCGTTCCGTCGATGCGCCGCGCAGGCTCACCCTCCACGATCCTGACCAGGTCGCCGCCCAGCTCATACTCGCCCGGAGGCATGCCGAAGGCGGCGAGGTTGTCAGTCACCAACATCACTCGTCCCGGGGCAGCCGCGAAGGCAAGCCGGATGGCTTCGGCGTCCACGTGGTGGAGATCGGCGATCAGCCCAAGGGTCAGTCCGGGGTTCGTGAGCGCGGCACCGACAACACCCGGCGCACGCGGCAGGAGGGGACTCTGTGCATTGAACAGGTGAGTCACCAAGGTGGCACCGGCCTCGACCGCGGCATTGACCGTCGTGGCCGAGGCGTCGCTGTGCCCGACCGCAACACGTACGCCCGCGTCCGTGAACGTCTTGATGGCGGTCAACGCCCCCTCACGCTCCGGGGCAAGGGTGACGTAGCCGAGTGAATCGTTTCCGGCATCGATCAGGGCCTGCACGCGCTCCAGAGTGGGATCGAGCAGCAGGTCCTCGCGATGTGCTCCTCGCCGGGTCGGTGCGAGGAACGGGCCCTCGACGTGACACGGCAGCAGCCGCGTGCCAGCCGCAGGCGACGCGCGTCGCTCGGCATA
>JAWWPE010000452.1:0-7792 GCA_033850895.1 Nocardioidaceae bacterium
CGCTGCTGCTCGAGTGGGACGCCGTCGACCACGAGTTCATCGAGCGCCACACCAAGGGGTTCGACGAGTGGGCCGAGCACGTACGCTCCGTCGACTGGGACGTCGTGCACCAGGCCACCGGCCTGACTCGTGAG
Source organism: Nocardioidaceae bacterium (assembly GCA_033850895.1). Lineage (GTDB taxonomy): Bacteria > Actinomycetota > Actinomycetes > Propionibacteriales > Nocardioidaceae > Aeromicrobium. The sequence continues at coordinate 135 of JAWWPE010000452.1, forward strand.
CAGATCACCGAGGCCGCGGAGCTGATCCGCGGATCGGACGCCACGATCTACTGCTGGGCGATGGGGCTGACCCAGCATCGAAATGCCGTTGCGACGATCCGCGAGATCACCAACGTCGCCCTGTCCCGCGGCGACATCGGCAAGCGCGGCGCCGGGTTGTGTCCCGTACGCGGTCACTCCAACGTCCAGGGCGATCGCACGATGGGCATCTGGGAACGGGTTCCAGCGCACTTCCTGGACGCATTGCAGGAGGAATTCGGTTTCGATCCGCCGCGGAAGCATGGCTACGACACCGTCGATGCCATCCGTGCCTTCCGCGACGGCAAGGCGTCGTTCTTCATGGGTCTCGGCGGCAACTTCGTGAAGGCGGCGCCGGACACCGAGGTCACCGCCAAGGCGCTCCGCGATGCCGCCATGACGGTCCAGGTCTCGACCAAGCTCAACCGGTCGCACATCGAGTGCGGCGACACGGCACTCATCCTGCCGACGGTGGGCCGCACCGAGAAGGACGTGTCCGCCGCCGGCGAACAGTTCGTGTCCGTCGAGGACTCGATGTCCGCCGTGCACGCGTCCCGTGGCGTCCTCAGGCCGGTCAGCGAGCACGTACGTTCCGAGGTCGCGATCCTTGCGGGGCTGGCCGAGGCGACGCTCGGAGACCGGCACGGCATCGACTGGCGCACCATGGGCGAGGACTACAACATGATCCGCGGACACATCTCCCGCGTCGTCGCCGGGTGCGAGGAGTACACCCACAACGTCGACCGCCCAGGTGGCTTCGTGCTCCCCCATCCCCCGCGCGACTCGCGCACGTTCGAGACCAAATCGGGCAAGGCCGAGTTCATCGCGTCGCCGATCGAGCTGTTGCACGTGCCGTACGGTCACCTGGCCCTCCAGACGCTGCGCAGCCATGACCAGTTCAACACCACGATCTACGGCCTGAGCGACCGCTATCGCGGGATCGAGGACGGCCGTCGGGTGGTGTTCGTGCATCCCGACGACATCACTGCCCTTGGATTCTCCGACGGCGACCTGGTCGACCTGGTCTCGCACTGGGACGGCGACGACGTCACGCGGGTCGCCGAACGGTTCCGCATCGTGCCCTATGAGACGCCTCGTGGTTCGGCCGCGGCCTACTACCCGGAGACGAATCCTCTGGTGCCACTGGACTCGACCGCCCTCGGCAGCAACCAGCCGACGTCGAAGTCGGTCATCGTCCGGTTCGAGCCCCATCCCGCGCAGGACGAGTCCGGCGCCGGGCGGGGTGCGGCTCAGGACTCGGTCGGTGCCGACGACCACCACAAGAGCGATCGCCAGCCGAGGCACTTGTCCTAGACCGGTCATCAGTACGATTCCGTTCATCGGCCGGCGCCCGCTGGTTCCCAAGAGCAGGAGTCCGCGTGACCAAGATCGCGATCATCGGCCTAGGCCATGTCGGCAAGGGACTTCGCGACCGGCTCGATGGCGTGTGTGACCTGGTCACCTATGACATCGCCGACGGTCGGGACTATCCCGCCGACGACCTGGCGACCTGTGACCTCGGCTTCATCTGCGTCGGGACGCCTTCCGCTCCCGACGGATCGGCCGACGTGTCCCACGTCATCGATGCCGTCAACGCGGCGCAGTTCTCCCCCATCGTCATCAAGTCCACCGTGCCGCCCGGCACCACCGATCGGCTGATCGCCGAGACCGGCAAGACGATCTGCTTCTCGCCGGAATACACCGGTGAGAGCCATTGGGTCGGCAGCACCTGGCAGCAGTTCGAGGACGCCGCGGCCTTCCAGATCGTCGGCGGGGAGCCAGCCGCTCGGCGCGCGGTGCTCGATGTCCTCGTGTCGCTGTTCGGCCCGGAGACACAGATGTTCCAGTGCACGGCAGCCGAGGCCGAGATGGTCAAGTACGCCGAGAACACCTATTTCGCGACGAAGGTGACATTCGTCAACGAGATCGCACGGCTGTGCGCCGCAGCCGGGCTGGACTGGCACACCGTCCGCGAAGGGTGGCTGCTCGATCCACGTGTCGAGCGCGACCACACGGCGGTCTTCCCGGACGCTCCGGGCTTTGCCGGACGTTGTCTGCCCAAGGACCTCGACGCGCTCATCGCGTTCGCGCAGAACGAGCTCGGCACCACTGCAGGCCTGCTGGAGGCCGTACGCCAGCGCAACGAGACCTTCATCGCCGGTCGCTGACTCGCTGCCGCTCGCGGGTACGATTCGGGCGTGAGAGAGCGCCAGCGAACGAACCATTGGGCAGCAATCACGCCGAAGCCTCCGTATCGTGCATTTTCAACGGAGGTGAAGGCGTGAGCGTATCCCCCGGTCGTGTCTTCCTGTCCCGCATCGTGGGGCAGGCAGTCTTCGACCCCGCGGGCGATCAGGTCGGCAAGCTGCGCGACGTCGTGGTGGCCGTACGCTCGGCGACCCAGCGACCGCGGGTGCTCGGCATCGTGGTGGAGGTGCTTGGCCGCCGTCGCGTCTTCCTGCCGATCACTCGGGTCATCTCGGTCGACTCGGGCCAGATCATCACCACCGGCGTGGTCAACGTGCGCCGGTTCGAGCAGCGCCGCACCGAGACGCTCGCAATCCACGAGCTGCTCGACCGCACGGTGACGCTGCCCGACGGCACCACCGGATCGGTCTACGACCTCGCGATGGAGCAGGACGCCCGCCGCGACTGGTACCTCAGCGACATCGCCGTCCAGGCCGGCGGCAAGCGCTTCGGCCGTCGCGGCCAGCAACAGGTGCTGGAGTGGGACGAGGTCAAGGGCCTTGGCGGTGAGGAAGCCGGCCAGGGCGCGACCCACCTGCTCGCCACGATGGACGAGATGCGCGCTGCGGACCTCGCCAACGCGCTGCGTGACCTCAACGCCAAGCGTCGCATGGAGGTCGTCGCCGAGCTCGAGGATGAGCGCCTCGCCGACGTGCTGGAGGAGCTGCCCGAGAAGGACCAGGTCGAGATCCTCGGCGTCCTCGATCCCGATCGTGCCGCCGACGTGCTCGCCGAGATGGATCCCGACGACGCCGCCGACCTGCTCGGCGAGCTGTCACCGCAGACGGCCGAGCAGCTACTGACGCTGATGGAGCCTGAGGACGCCGAGGACGTACGCCGATTGCTGACGTACGAAGAGCGCACCGCCGGCGGCATGATGACCACCGAGCCGGTCGTGCTGCCCCCCGATGCCACGCTGGCCGAGGCGTTGGCCCGGGTGCGTGAGCCCGAGATCATCCCTGCGCTCGCCTCGATGATCTATGTGTGCCGGCCGCCCAGTGAGACGCCGACCGGCCGGTTCCTGGGCGTCGTGCACTTCCAGGCCCTGCTCCGCGAACCACCGTCGACGCTGGTCGGCGCGATCCTGGACAACGACATCGACTGGCCACGGCCCGACGCCTCGCTCGAGACGGTGGCCAATCTGCTCGCCGCCTACAACATGGTGGCCCTGCCGGTGGTCGACGAGAACTCACGCCTGCTCGGGGCGGTGACCATCGACGACGTGCTCGACCACCTGCTGCCCGAAGGCTGGCGCGAGAACGACAATGCCGCCTCGGACAACGGCGGCGATTCAGCTGCGGAGGTGGTCACTCATGGCTGAACGCGCACGACTCGACCAGCCCCGCGAGGTCCGCCGGTCGTTCCGGTCCCGTCGCGAACACGATCCGGAGCGGTTCGGCCGGTTCGCCGAGACGTTCGCACGGTTCATGGGTACGGCGCGCTTCCTGACGTACATGACGATCTTCATCGTCATCTGGCTCGCCTGGAACTCGCCGTACGGCCCCGACCGCGGGCGTTGGGACGACTACCCGTTCATCTTCCTGACCCTGATCCTGTCGCTGCAGGCGTCATACGCGGCACCGCTCATCTTGCTGGCACAGAACCGCCAGGAGGCACGCGACCGCGTCACGCAGGAACATGACCGCGAGTCCAATGCCCAGTCGCACGCCGACATGGAGTTCCTGGCCCGCGAGGTCGCCAGCCTGCGGCTCGGCCTCGGCGAGGTCGCCACCCGCGACTTCCTGCGTTCGGAGCTGCGCAATCTGTTGTCCGATCTCGACCAGAAGGCCGACGACGAAAACGCCTGAACGGTCAGCCGAGGTCCCCTAGGATTTCCGGCATGGAGTCCGCTGACCGACTCGCGGACTACCGCGACTACTACCGCTCGCGAGCGCGCAGATATGCCGCCAACCCTCTCTACCCGGAGACCGCGGCAGCCGAGCAGGCCATGGCCGATGCGGTCGACGCCGCCTCCTCGATCGAGGACCTGCAGACCACGGCGATCGAGCTGTCGATGGCGATGGGTCATGCCCTGGCCCGTGACCAGGCGAGGGCCCGCGCCGCCGTCTACGCCGAGACAGCCGAGACCATACGCGCGGAGGGTCCGGCCGAGGTGCTGGCGAACGTCGACAGCACCACCGACGCGCCAGCCCTGGCGTCGATGTTGGCCGCGGTCGAGCAGCGCAACGGCGCCCGGGTCACGATCGACGAGCTCACCCGCCTGTGGACGTCGTCGCTGACCACGTTTGAGAACGTCGAGGTATGGCGCACGGCGCAGGTGCCGGAGCGGTGGCGCGCCGAGCTCGAACGCTTCGCCGCCGACGCCCTCGCCGCTGCCCGTGACACGTGGACCCAGGTCGAGCAGGAGGCCGCACAGCATCAGCCAGGCTGGGCCTTGGACCCCGAGGTTGCCCGCGCCGAACGCCACCGCCGACTCGTCCCGATGACCGACGCGGTGTTCGAACGTCGGCTCGCCGAGCACGGCACGCTGATCCGCGGCGAGGGCGACTGATGCCGATCGAGGCGAGCATGGTCGACGCCATGGTCGGCACGTTCCGGGACCTGTTGACCGGCGCCCGGGCGAACGGCTCGACCGGCCCGGACGTCGACGAGATGGCGGCCGCACTGGCCGACATGGAGACGCTGGCGACGCAGCTGAACGATGTCGGCGAGTACTCCACGAAGCTGGCCGGCGGCGGCTACTACCAGCGGTTCACCGACGCGTACACCCGAGTCATGACCGCCGCGGCCGGCGGCGGTACGACAGGCGCACCGGCGACGATCCCCGAAGACGCCACGCTGCTGGCACAGTCCTTGCAGGCGTATGAATCATCGCTCGAACACCTGCGCACGATGCCGGACCAGGGCGAAGCGGTTGACGTCCTCGAGCGGTTGCTGGCGATCGGTCGTTCCGGTGTCACGTACCCGGTCTTCCTGCGCCAGGTCGACGAGGCGGGGCTCAATGAGGCGCTCGCCGGCACCATCACGCCGAGTCGCGAGACGTTGCTCAAAGGGGTGGAGCAGGCTCATTCGACCGGCGATGTCGCGCGCGAGTCCGAGGCCCACGCGCTCGTGGAGATGCGGGACCGGTTGGCGGCGGCCTCCCCCACCGGTTCGGTCGACCCGTTCACGTTCGAGCTCGAACGATTCCGCGTCGCTGCGCAGCACGCCCCTGCGATCGCCCTTCGCGATGCGATCGTGCAACGGCTGCCCCGCCTGCTCGACCTCGTGATCGACTGGCTCGACGCGCACACCACCTGGGCGTCCCGCGACGACCGGTTCGCGGGCGCCGACGCCGCAGCCACCCGGCACCGGATCGACATGGCTCGCGAGTGCAATCCGGGCTTCTACGCGGTCCGGGCGATGCAGTTCGCCGAGGCGTTCGGGCCGGCACCGTGGTGGACGCGTCCCGAACTGGCCCAGGAGCGTACTGCCGGCCGGATCCTGTGGACCGATGAGCGCCTGCAGCTGGCTCTCGACGCGATCCCCGTGTGCGTTCCACTGGCCGCGGCGCCGACCGAGCTCGTCTCCCGCGCCGAAGCCTTCGGCCCCAACACTTTCTAGATCAACGCTGCCTAGATCAACGCTGCCTAGATCAACCGCTGCCTATCGATTGCGCTGCACGCGCGACTCGTCCCACACGGGTTCGTCGGACTCGTAGACCCGTCCGTCCGCGCCGAACACCAGGTAGCGGTCGAAGCTGCGGGCGAACCACCGGTCGTGGGTGACCGCGACAACCGTGCCCTCGAATGTGGCCAGCGCATCCTCCAACGCCTCGGCCGACTCCAGGTCGAGGTTGTCGGTGGGTTCGTCCAGCAGCAGCAAGGTGGCATTCGACAGCTCGAGCAGCAGGATCTGCAGACGCGCCTGCTGTCCTCCGGACAACTTCTCGAACACCTGCTCGCTGGCCTTCGCCAGTCCATAGCGGTCGAGTGCACGCGCGGACGCCTCCTGCCCCATGCCTGACCGGTGTCCGTCACCGTGATGGAGGATCTCCAGCAGCGTCCGGCCCATCAGCGCGGGATGTTCGTGGGTCTGCGCGAACCAGCCCGGGCGTACGCGCGAACCGAGCCGGGCCATGCCGGTGTGGTCGACCGGCGGGGGCACGACGTCGCCGACCGGTTGGTGCTCCAGATCGGGCCGAGAGCCTCCGGCAGCCAGCAACCGCAGGAAGTGCGACTTGCCTGATCCATTGCTCCCGAGCACGGCCACCCGCTCCCCGAACCAGATCTCCAGGTCGAACGGCTGCATGAGTCCGGTCAGCTCGACCTGCTCGGCGATCACCGCACGCTTGGCGGTGCGCCCTCCGTCGAGCTTCATTCGCAGATTCTGCGCGAGCGGCAGCGCCTCGGGCGGGCCCGCCAGCTCGAACCGCTCGAGCCGAGTCTGCGCCGCTTGGTACCGCGACGCCATGCCCGAGTTGTACGCCGCCTTCTCCCGGTACATCAGCACCAACGCCTTGAGCTTGGCGTGCTCTTCATCCCACCGCAGCCGCAGCTCGTCGAGCCGTGAATTCCGGTCGAGGCGGGCCTGATGGTAGGTCGAGAACCGTCCGGGGTGCACCCACAGCGTGCTCCCGGCGACCCCGGGCTCGAGTGTCGCGATCCGGGAGGCGACCCGTTCGATGAGCTCGCGGTCGTGGCTGACGAACAGCACGGTCTTGGGCGAGCTGACCAGCTGGTCCTCGAGCCACCGCTTCGCCGGGACGTCGAGGTAGTTGTCGGGTTCGTCGAGCAGCAGCACCTGCTCGGGACCCCGGAGCAACGCCTCGAGCACGAGCCGCTTCTGCTCCCCGCCGGACAGGGTCGTGACAGCGCGCCACTGAGCCTTCTGGAACGGTATGCCGAGCGCGGCGACCGTGCACACGTCCCACAACGCCTCCTGCTCATAGCCGCCCACGTCGCCCCAGTCGACCAATGCCTGGGCGTAGGCCAGCTGGTCGGCCTCGTTGTCGCGCTCGATCATCAAGAGCTCGGTCCGGTCGACCTCCTCGGCACCCCGGCGGATGGCCGCAGGGGCCACCGACAGCAGCAGGTCGCGGACCGTCGAGTCATCACGCAACGAGCCGATGAACTGGCGCATGACGCCGAGCCCGCCGGTGATGGTCACAGCGCCCTCGTGGGCGTCGAGGTCACCTGTGGCGATGCGGGTAAGCGTCGTCTTGCCGCTTCCGTTCGGGCCGATCAGCGCGACCTTCGCGCCCTCGCCGACCCGCAGGCTGACGTCGCGCAGGAGCGGCCGGCCGTCGGACAGGACGTACCCGATGCCGTTGAGGTCGAGATGTCCCATCGGGCCAGTCTGACAGTCGCGAGAGGATGACCACATGCCGCACACCCGACTCGTGACACTCGACGACGCACCCGCGCTCGCCGAGCTCCTGCAGGCCAACCGCA
>JAWWPE010000453.1:0-2593 GCA_033850895.1 Nocardioidaceae bacterium
AGCGGTGCCCACGTCCAGGCCGGCGAGTCCCGCTCCGTCGAGACCTCCGCCATGGACCTGAACAGCAAGATCAACCGCGCCTGACCGGGCGGCCCAGCCAGCACACACACCGAGGGGAACAGCGACATGAGCAACGGAGACCAGGTGCGCGTCGACCGCGCTGCCTACCAGACCCACAGCGACGACACCCACGCCAACATGGCGAGCTTCCGCGGGTCGGCCGACAACGTCGACCGCCAGCAGGCACACCTCCAGAACATGACCGAGGGTGGCGTCGGCAGCGAGGAGTACGGCCAGGTGCGGTCACACGGGCGGCACGCGGCCGAGGAGATCAACACGAACGCGACGAAGCTCGCCAACCGCACCTCCGAGACCGCTGACGAGTTCATCGGCAACGTGCGTGGCGCGGCGTCGAAGAACCTCCGTCCGAACGGCTGAGGAAGGGCGACATGGGTTCGGACTCCGGCGCCATCGGCGTGGAGGTGACCGGCCTCCACGGGACAGGCCGCACCATCTCCGGCCGGTCAGCCGGGGGCGAGGCTGCCGCCAAGGGCCTCAAGGAGGGTCTGCACACAGCGGGTGGCTCCATCGGCCACTTCGTCGTGCGCAGCGCGGTCACGTCCTTCGTCAGCGACGAGGTGGTCGAGCCGGCCAACAAGCTGCCGGTCCAGCTGGCCGACGGCGGGGTCAACGTCTCCAACGTCGCCTCGACCGCACGTGAGAGCGACAACGACGGTGCGGCGGCCCTGTCCTCCCCGATCGCGGACAGCAGCGGCTTCAGCGCCCGGATCAACCGACAGGTCTGAACGGGCTTCGCGATGCGCGGCCAGGTGATCGATCAGGGGGAACAGCGCAGTGGCAGTGGAACGCACGGACGGACCTTTCGAGTACTACCAGGACATCCACGGCGGGGTCACCGGTGACTCGATTCGTCAGGACGCCCACGATCCCGGCCTGAAGGCCGCCACGATCGGTGCCCTCGCCGGTGAGCTCGAGGGTGATGCCCGGCAGGTGGCCGGCCAGCTCTCCGGCGACATAACCGCCGATGTCCAGGCCAACCCGAAGACCGCCTCCGACACCGCCAAGAAGCTCGCCGCCAAGGGCAACTACGCCGTCGGCCTGATCCTGAGCTTCGCCGACATGGTCGACGCGTTCGACACCACGGTCAACACGCTCAACCACCGCTACAAGTCCGAGCTCGCCACAGCGATGCGCTACGCCGGGCAGGCCGCGGCCGCGACCAAGGACCCCGACGACGACAAGCAGGTCACCGAGGCGAAGATGGGCCCGGCCGTGAAGGCGAGCCTCCAGCCCGAGTACGCCTCAGCGGTGAGCAAGCTGGACAACGACGCCGACTCGATCGCGACCAAGTTCAAGCAGGGCCCCACCGACGCCAACGTGCGCGAGCTGATCAAGGCCGGGCTGATCCCGCTGGCCGCCGCCGCGTTCTACCCGGGTCTCGTGCTCAGCGCCGCCGACAAGGAGGCGTACTGGCGCAGCACCGTCGGCAAGATGTCGCCCCAGGAGCAGATCGACTGGATCAACGCCCACAAGGACAACCTGCCTCCCGAGCTGGCCCCGGCGATCCTGCCCTCGGTCCAGGAGCAGTACGCCGACCAGATCGCGGACGCCATCAAGAAGGGCGGGACGGTCGACGAGTCGACCGTCAAGCTGATGACCTTCTTCGCCAAGGAGGCGCCGTACGCCCACGAGCTGTTCTCCAAGGTCTCGCCGCGTGACTTCGCCGCCGAGATCGAGGACTTCAACAACGACGTCTTCCCCGACCCCAACAGCCACCAGGGCATCGACAAGGACAAGCTCGAGGTCTACAAGCAGTTCCTGAACGCAGCCGGCGGCACCCTGGCGACGTACTCCATGGCGACCGGTCAGTACGCACCCCCCGGTGGCTCGAAGGCCCTGGCCGACCGGTGGTACGACGCCATCACCGACGACGACCACAAGCAGGACGCGTCAGCCCTGACGCTGATGATCAAGTCCGGTGGTGCCTACGACCACGCCGAGTACAACCACGAGTTCCTCGGCAACCTGACCGGGCGCGTCTACGACTGGGAGCGCTCCCAGGACGGTGCCGTCTGGCGTCCGCGCGACGGCGACCAGATGTGGGACCCCAACCACCCGCCGGAGCTGCAGGGCCACTCGGCCGGCAGGGGCGGTGCCTACTTCAGCTACGACGGCGGCATGAAGGCCACCGACGGCCTGGCGAACCTGCTCGGCGGCATGGCCCAGTCACCCGATGCGGCCAAGGACTTCTTCATGGGTCGCTACGAGGGCGCTGACCCCGACGAGAGCATGAAGGACCGGATGGACTACCTCGTCGGGGGTGGCGACCAGCGCACCTGGGACGGCGACGACGGCAGCGACGACGGCGACGGCCTGGGCCTCGCGCTCGAGGCGGCCACAGTCGGGGAGGACCACCGCACCGTCGAGGGCACCGAGATCGCCAGCCAGCTGATGCAGAACATCGCCGAGCACGGCGGCAAGGGCGACGGCACCTTCACCCACGAGTGGCACATCGGCCCGGAGATGACCGACAGCCTGGGCGCGATCGCCTCCGGCTACACCGGCGACATCT
>JAWWPE010000455.1:0-6760 GCA_033850895.1 Nocardioidaceae bacterium
TGGCGAAGAAGTCGTCCGAGAACCTGGTCTCGAGCCGCGCACCGCAGCTCCATGTCAGTTCTGGCGACGACATCAAGCTCGACCACGTCTGGTCGGGCACGAAGGGCCTGCAGTACAGCGCGTACGAGCGTACGTTCAAGGGGCTCCCCGTGTATGGCGGGGACTTCGTCGTCACCACTGACAGCGAGGGCCGGATCCTCGGCACCTCGGTTGCCCAGAAGGCCAAGATCGGCAACCTTTCCACCAAGCCCGGAATCTCCGCGTCAAAGGCCGCGGCCGTTGCCCGCACGACGCTCAAGTCCTCGCGTTCGGGCAAGGCCACGCTGGTCGTCGACGCGCTCGGGACACCGCGCCTGGCCTGGAGGGTCCAGGTCGGCGGCGTCGACGCGCACGGCAACAACGCGACCAACAACGTGTACGTCGACGCAATCGATGCCAAGGTGCTGAACACCCAGCAACTGACGAGCTTCGGCACCGGCAACAGTCACTACAACGGCCCGGTCACGCTGAACACGACAGGGTCCGGGAGCTCCTTCTCGATGAAGGACCCGACGATCGGCAACCTGGACTGCCGCGACGCAGCCACCGGCACAGTCTTCACCGGCTCAGATGACGCCTGGGGTGACGGCACGGCCAAGAGCAAGGAGACCGGCTGCGTCGACTCATTGTTCGCGTTGCAGACCGAAGCCAAGATGCTCAAAGGCTGGCTCGGGCGCACCGGCTTCAAGCAGGACGGCAGCGGCTGGAAGGTCAGCGTCGGTGAGGACGTCGTCAACGCGTTCTACTGCCCGCTGGGCGACACTGTCGACCCCGAATGTGAAGGCGGAATCGAGCAGGTTCGAGTCGGTCACAACGCGCCGAACAACGACTGGCTCGCCAGCCTGGACGTGCTGGGCCATGAGAACGGTCACGGCGTCGACTCCAACACTCCCGGAGGCATCTCCGGCGGAGGAACCCAGGAATTCGTCGGAGACGTCTTCGGCTCGTTGACTGAGGCCTATGCCAACGAGAGTTCCGCCTACGACCCCCCTGACTACACGGTCGGTGAAGAGGTCAACGTCGGTGGCGACAACAAGCCGATCCGCTACATGTACAACCCGTCCCTCGATGGCGGTTCGGGCAACTGCTACAGCAGCTCGACCCCGAACCAGGAAGTGCACGATGCCGCCGGACCGGGTAACCACTGGTTCTACCTGTTGGCTGAGGGAACCAACCCCACGAATGGTCAGCCCGTCAGCCCCACCTGCAACAGCACGACGCTGACCGGCGTCGGCATCAAGGAGGCCGGTCAGATCTTCTACAACGCCATGTTGATGAAGACGTCCAGCGTCAACTACAAGACGTACCGCATCGGGACGCTGACCGCGGCCAAGAACCTCTACCCGGGTGACTGCACCGCGTTCAACAAGGTCAAGGCTGCATGGGATGCCGTGAGCATGCCCGCCCAGTCCGGCGAACCGACCTGCACCACCGGCGGTGGCACCAACACCGTCACCGTCACCAACCCGGGCAACAAGACCGGCACGGTCGGCACGTCCTTGAGCCTCCAGCTCACCGGCACCGACTCGGGCAGCGGTCAGACGCTGGCTTGGTCTGCCACCGGTCTGCCGGCCGGATTGTCGATCAACGGCACGACGGGCCTGATCTCGGGCACGCCCACGACCGCCGGCACCTACACGGTCACGGCCACCGCGAAGGACACCACCAACGCGACCGGCTCGACCACCTTCACCATCACGGTCAGTGGTGGCGGAGGGGGAGGCAGCCAGCTGTTGCTGAACCCGGGGTTCGAATCGGGCACAGCGAACTGGGGAGGAACGACGGGAGTCATCCTCGACTCCACGTACGCGACTCCGCACGGTGGCTCGAAGTTCGCCTACTTCGGTGGCAACGGCACGACTGCCTCGGAGAACCTGACCCAATCGGTGTCCATCCCTGCCAGCGCGGCCTCGGCAACGCTGACGTTCTGGGAGAAGATCTCGACGAGTGAGTCCGGCTCGACGGCGTACGACACGCTCAAGGTGCAGGTGGTCAGTGGTGGGACCACGACTACCAAGGCGACGTACTCCAACGTCAACAAGACGTCGGGCTACGTCCAGAAGACGGTCGACCTGACCGCCTACAAGGGCAAGACGATCACGGTCAAGTTCCTGATGACCGAGGACAGCAGCCTGCAGACGACCTTCTTGACCGATGACACGGCCTTGACGATCAACTGAGGGGTTCTGCCCAACCCATTGCGGGTGTCGCCCTTCGGGGTGGCACCCGCAATGCCGTCACACCGGCGTGATCGGCAGGGACCGACGCGACTCGAAGGCGAAGTCGGTCCCGGTGCTGAACTTGGCGACGCTGACCTCTGCCGGCTCATCGGCAGGCTGATCGTGGCGTACGACAGTCAGTCGCATGCCACCATCGTCGATGGGTTCAACCTCCACCGCGAAGTGCAGGTCGAGAGCCTGGACGACGGCGTCGAGCCCGGCAGTCCACTCCGGGCCGCACAGCGAGATCCACGCGTTGTCGTCATGCGCGGGGGAGGGTCGGACCACGATCGACTCTGTGGTGGGGTCGGTGTAGACGTACGCCGCTGGATTGAGCGCGGGGTGCAGGGCGAGGAGTCGCAAAGCATCGGCCGGCTCGGCCGACAGGTCGAGCGCCCGCACCAACCGATGCGCTCCCAGACCGGCGAAGCCGATGAACTGCTTGCGCCGGATGGCCCGAAGCTCTTGGGCACTCGTGCAGCGAGCGTCCAGTGCGATGACGAAGCTGTTGTCGAGCAGCGCCATCTGCAGGCAGACCTCATCGGCGATCCTGGCCAGCGCCGAGTGCGAGAACGCCGCGAAGTCGATGTCGGACAGCAGCGCGCCCGCATAGTCGGCGGTGCCGGTCTCGGAGGTGTCAATGGGTGCCAGCTCGAGGTTTGCGGCCCGGGTCCGGAGGTTGGTCGCGAGCGCGGGGATGGGCTCGGCGGCCGGATACGTGTCGTCGATCATCACCGTCCAAGCGCAGTGCGGCGTGCGATCGGCCGGCTTACGTGGCGGTCGGTGGATCGGGCGAACCTGAGCCCTCGGGTTGGTGGCGACCGCGGTGGCGTCGAACGTCGGGTCCTCGATGTCGTGGCACATGCCGACGACGTACTCCGGACCCATCGGTTCGACGTCCATCAGGGCGCCGCAGTGGTCGAGGATGAACTCACCGTGGCGCGCGTCGTGGACGACGAACCGGAAGTCCATGAACTGCGGGGGTGCGCCGATGTCGAGCTGGAGCCCCTTGAAGATCGTGATGACGTCGCCGCTGCCGGGCTCGGTCGGCGCGTATCCGAGGGCGCGCTGCATCCGCTGGGTGTAGATCGGGCTCGCGCCGGCCCACTCCTCGATGGCGATCTGCAGCATCTCCTCGCGCCCGAACGCGTCGATGCACCACGCCATGCCGGACCGGTCGATCAGGTGCCCGATCAGCAACAGCTCGCGGACGACGACGGCGAGCAGCGAATGGGAGAGGTCGGCATACCGGCTGGCAGGAGTCATTGCTCGAACCGGTCGGCCGGGATGATGAAGACCCCGTCCGCTTCGACCGTGACGCCCTCGCTGTCGCTGATCGACGCGACGACGTAGACCTTGCGGCCCTCTTCGCGGTCGATATGCGCCTCGAGCCGGATCGGACCGAGCGGCGTACCGCGTCGGTATCTCAGCGTCAGGGTGCCGGTGAACGTCGCCCGGCTGAACCCGGCGCTGGCCGTCTCACCCATCACGTGATCGAGCAGCAGGGCGGACACGCCGCCGTGAACCAACCCGGGAGGTCCTTCGTACGCGGCGCCGAGTGTGACGTCGGCATGCGTATGTCCGACGTCGCCGTGGACGACCGTCAGCGGCGGCGCCACCGCGTTGCGCAGACCGATCGCGGCATTGCCCCAGCTCCACGACCGGGCGTCGGAGTTGTAGCGAACGCCGGCGGGCCCGGGCAGGTGCTGGGAGCGCAGCCGTTCGACGATCGCCTCGATCTCCGCCTGGGCCGCCCGGATGTCTTCGTCGGCGACCGTTGTGCGGATCGTCGCGTCGACCAGGTCCCGCACGGCCGCCGCCAACGGTCCGTAGACCGCCTCCCGGCGCTCGAGCTCTTCGTTGGAGATGTCGTCGTGAGTGAATTCGATCGTCATCGGTGGGTCCTCTCGAGCGACGGCTGGAGCCGGAGTGCGGGCGCCAGCGTGCGGTGCAGGTAGGCCCGCAGCTTGGCGTCGGAGGCGGTGTTGACCGAGCTGTACGACAGCACCGACAGCAGGAAGCGCGTCGTCGTCTCGACGATCTCGTCCAGGCGGGACAGCGCTTCCGGATGGTCGCGCAGCAGCAGGCGCAGCTGCGGATCGGCCAGCGCGACGGTGTGCGCCGAGATGGCTCCACGCTCGACGACGCCGGGCAGCAAGCTGGTGTGCACGACCAGCGCGACCACCGGATCCGCCCGGAACTCCCGGTGGGCGGCCACGACGTACTCGACGATCGCGTCCTGGGGAGTCGCAGCGGTGGCCAGCTCGCGGTTGATGCGTTCGCTCAACGCCAGGGTGGCGTCCTCGACGGCTTGATGGACGAGCTCGTCGAGCGAGCTGAAGTGCGCGTAGATCGTCGGGCGGGACAGGCCGGAGGCGCGCGAGACGGCGGCGATCGTGGTGCCGTTGACGCCCTTGTCGCGCAAGCACTCCAGGGTGCCGGCGATCAGGCGCCCACGAGTGTCCGCGGCGGGGCCACGGGTTCGACGCTTCGTCACCCGGCACATTCTTGACACATCGGTATCAAAATGCAAAGTTTGCGTCCGGGTCGCCCGCCGCCGGGCGCCCACGAAGGAGAGTTCGTGTCGCCAGCCGTTCCGAGTCCGCCTCGTCCGCTCACCCTTGCCGACGTGCTGGAGGCGATCGCCGATGCGGTGCCCGAGCGCCCGGCACTGGTGACGATGGAGCGTTCGTACACCTACGCGGAGCTCGATGAACGTTCGACGCGTTTCGCCAACCATCTGGTGACACAGGGCGTGGCGCCCGGGGAGCACGTGGCGATCCACGCGGCCAACTGTGTGGAGTGGATCGAGGCGTTCTACGGCTGCTTCAAGGCGCGCGCGGTCCCGATCAACATCAACTACAAGTACCTGCACGAAGAGCTCGCCTATGTCTACGACAACGCGGACTGTGTCTTCGCGGTCGTCGCGGCGAAGCACGTGCCGGCCGTACGCGCCCTGGACCTGCCGAAGCTGCGCGGAATGCTCACCATCGGTGAGGAGTATGAGGCCGCTCTGGCCGGCGCGTCGACTGAGCGGCTCGGCGGCCGGACGTCGGACGATCTCTATGTCCTCTACACCGGCGGCACCACGGGCCAGCCCAAGGGTGTGGTGTGGCGACAGGCCGATCTGATGGTGGCGGCGTTGAACGCCAACCGGTTCGGTGCACCGATCGAGTCGGTCGAGCAGCTGGCCGCCGAGGCCGCGGCCAACGACAACCCGATGGTCTTGCTGGCGTGCGGACCGATGATGCACGGCGGGAGTCAGTGGATCATCGGCAATGCCCTGATCTCGGGCTCGACCTTTGCGCTCTACACCGCGCCGCAGTTCGAGGCGGCGACCCTGCTCGACCTGGTGGAGTCCTCGCGAGTCGTCTCCCTGACCCTCCTCGGTGACGCCATGGGTCGTCCGGTGGCGGAAGCGATCACTGCCGAGCCGGACCGCTGGGACCTCTCGGGCCTCGCGGCGATCTCCAACGGTGCGGCGCCGCTGTCGGAGGCCGTACGCGAGCAGCTTCGCAAGGCCCTGCCCGGGCTGTTCATCCTCGACTCCTACGGAGCATCGGAGTCAGGCACCACCGGCCAGCAGATCGACTCAGGTGATGGTGCATCCTCGACGGCCCCACGGTTCGGGGTGGGCGCCGACGTCGAGGTGTTCGACGTCCATCTGAAGCCTTGTCCGCCCGGCGTAGAGGGGATGCTCGGACGGTCCGGGGCCATCCCGTTGGGCTACTACAACGATCCGGTCAAGACGGCTGCCACGTTCAAGGAAATCGACGGCGTGCGCTGGTCGATGCCAGGCGATTTCGCACGTCGCGAGGAGGACGGATCCGTCACCGTGCTCGGTCGCGGCGCTGTCTGCATCAACACGGGCGGGGAGAAGGTCTACCCCGAGGAGATCGAGGGGATCCTGATGAGGCACGAGGACGTGTTCGACGTTGCCGTCGTCGGAGTGCCCCACGAGCGGTGGGGGCAGCAGGTGACGGCCCTCGTACAGCTGCGCGAGGGTTCGACCGCAGGACGTGACGAGCTGCAGGCGCACGTACGTTCGTTGCTTGCGAACTACAAGGTCCCCAAGGAAATCATGTTCGTCTCCGCGATCCCGCGCACGACCGTCAGCAAGGTCGACTATTCCGCCGTGGCGGCGCTCGCCGGAGCCTTGCTCGCCTGACCATTGCGCGACGCCTCCTGGATCGCTAGGTTGGACAGGTGTCCAGTCAAGTGTCCGATCGCCCGCGCCGCGGCTTGGCGCCGCGCCAGGTCGAGACCGTCGCAAAGCTGCTGGCGGCCGGCCTCGAGGAGCTGCGCGCCGTCGGCCCGGAAGCCATGACGATCCGCACCGTGGCCAACCGGGCGGGAGTCTCACCGGCCACCGCGTACACCTATCTGGCGTCGAAGAACCATCTGTTCGCCGAGCTGTTCTGGCGCTTCCTGGACGAGGACGACTTCGTGCCGACCGGCTCGACCTCGACCGAGCGGTTGCAGGCCGTCACGCGGCACCTCGC
>JAWWPE010000416.1:0-4040 GCA_033850895.1 Nocardioidaceae bacterium
GTCGTCTGGGTCGTGGCTGGCCGACGATTCTGTTGCTGGCCACCGCGTTCGGATTGATCGAGGCCGGACTGGTCGATCAGAGCTTGTTCGCCCCGGACTACCGGGAGATCCCGTACTGGTCGTCGATGCGCGAGCCGACGTTTCTCCCGTGGTTCGGGACGAGTGCCTACATGGCGTTGACGTTCGTGGCAGGCCACGTGTTCGGCAGCATCGCCGCCCCCATCGCCCTGGCCGAGTCCTGGTGGCCGGCGCGCAAGAACGAGCCTTGGCTCGGCGTCCCCGGCCTGATCACGATGGCCGTCCTCTGAGCAGCCGGATCCGCATTCATCCTGGTCGACCAGCTCGATTCCTCCGGGTTCCGCATCTCCACGGGCCAGGCCCTCGGCACGACCCTCGTCGTCCTCGCGCTGATCGGCATCGCCGTACGCCTCCCCGAGCGCCGGCGACCCATCGCCGGGCGAGCGCCTACGCCCTGGCTGGTGCTCGTCATTTCCGCGGCGTTGCTGATGGTGCGCAATCTGGTCCCCACGGGCTGGATGGGCACGCTTGCTGCTGTCGCGGCGATCGTGTTGTGGCTCGTCATGGTCGGCCGCTGGTCACGCCAGGCGCGCTGGAACGGCGTGCACGTCGTCGCTGCCGTGACGGGCACGCTGCTGTCGATCGGCCTGCCTGCGTTCTGGACCGACCCGCTCGGCGACGTGCCGCTGGGCGCGAAGCTGGCGACCAACACGGTGCTCCTCGGCCTCGTGCTCATGGTGGCGAACATCGGTCTTCGGCGCGAGGGGGCTGCGCGAGGTGCGGAGCCACGAGCGTTGTCAGCGTAGGTGCCTGAAGTCCGGGTCAATCATGCTGCGGGCACGGATCGCGGATGCCGCGGTGTACGCGAACGACAACACCGGCATCACGGCGATCAGGATCCAGAACACCGCGACGTGCCATTCACGGACTTCGACCAATTCGTACGTCTCCTTGATGGCGATGAAGAATGCCCCAGCTCCCACCAGCAACCAGCCCGAGGCCTTGGCCATGAACGCTGCGAACTGTTCACGCTGTTCTGGGGTGAGCGCCGCCAACGTCGCATGCTCCTGCCGCTGGCGTCGCGCTCGCGTCAGCAGCCAATACACCGGCGGCACCAGCCACCACCAACCCGACACCTTCGGCACCGGTGCCACCTTCGACGCCGCTGCGGCGAGCACGTCGCGCTCGAATGCTTCCTCCCGCAGCTCGTTGGAGGCCTGGTAGATCGGCCCCGCCACGAGAAGCCAGCCGCCGAAGAAGCCGCACCACGCCATCAACTCATGCACGACCCCAACCTAACGGGGCCTGGTCAGCTGCGGCGGGCGCGGCGGCGGAGCAGGATCGACGACGCGAGGTAGAACAGCCCGCCGAGCAGCGCGTACTCGGCAAGCGCCTTCAACGACGGGTCATCCTTCGACGCCAGCGCGATGAAATTGGCGCCCGCGAGCACGGAGATGGCCCCGCTGAGGATCACCGGCAGCTGACCGCCCGAAGAGCGACGAGCGAGCGCAACGACGAGCTGGGCAATGCCGGCGACGGCGGCCCAGGCGCCGAAGACCCTGAGGGTGGCGGGAACTCCCGAGGTCGCGGCGACGGCGAGGCCGATCGCGGCGAGCGCGCTGACGGCGATGTTGACGTACAGCGTCGACCGAGTCCTGGACTGCTCGGACAATCGCGCGTCTGCTGCGATGCCGACGATGTCGTAGACCGGGTAGAGCACGAGCAGCACGCCCACGAACGGGTTGAGCTCGGACGCCGAGACCACGACGACGGCCGCCCACACCAGCGCGAATGCGAAGCGGGCGGCGTACAAGCGGCTGAGCGCAGGAACGGTGGTGGACGGCGAAGTGGTCGTGATCATGGTGATTTCCTCAAGTAGAACGATCGGTCTCTTTCATTGAAGTGCACGGGTTGGTCAGTTGTCAAGAACGATCGTTCTATCTACTGCAAAGATCTGGGTACGATGGACGTATGAGCAGCGAAACCGTCAAGGTCTCGAAGGCCCGCGACAAGCTGTTGGCGACGGCGACCGAGATCTTCTACGCCGAGGGCGTCAACTCCGTCGGGGTCGACCGCGTGATCGCGGAGGCCGGCGTGACGCGCGCGACGATGTACCGCCACTTCCCCAGCAAGCAGATCCTCGTCACCACATACATCCAGGAGGCCGATCGCGCGGTCAGGGAGCACGTCGGCGCACTGCTCACGAGTGATCGGACGCCCGCCGACATGCTGCGCGCGATTGCCGAGAACATCGCCGAGGAGATCAACTTCTCGCACTTTCGCGGTTGCGCGTTCCTCAACGCCGCCGCCGAATTCCCCGACCCCGGCAACCCCGTCCACAAGGCGGTGCTCGCCCACCGAGCGTGGTTCCTCGAGACGATCCTCGGTCTGTTCGACCAGATCGACCGCGATTCCAGTGACGACGCGGGCCGCCGGTTCGTGATGCTGCGGGACGGAGCCATGGCTGCCGGCTGCCTCGCGGAGCCGAAGCAGGTCAGCCGGACGTTCCTTCGCGCCGTCGACGCGCTGCTGTCCTGAGTCATCTGGACCCATGGCGGTGTGACCTCGGTTACGCTCTTGGCGGGCTGACCGAGCGAGGAGCGTCGTAGTGAGAGAAGGGTTGTCACTACCTCCTGCTCCCGAGCGCGAACCGGAGTACGGCCACGATGCGCTCGTGGTCTGCGACAACCTGGTGCGGATCTATCAGACCGAGAGCGTCGAGGTCCAGGCATTGCAGGGTCTCGACCTGCTGGTGCATGACGGCGAGATGGTCGCGATCGTCGGCGCCTCCGGGTCGGGGAAGTCGACGCTGCTGCAGGTGCTCGCCGGGGTCGACGCGCCGACGGCCGGTCGGGCGCGGGTGGCCGGACACGATCTGCTCAGCCTGTCGCGATCCGAACGCGTGCACTATCGCCGGGATGTGGTCGGCTTCGTACGTCAGCAGACCGCGCGCAACCTGGTGCCCTACCTGACCGCGAGCCAGGTCGTCGACCTGCCGATGACCATCGCCGGCGTCCCCAAGGCCGACCGGCGCCGCCGTACCGCACAGCTGCTCGAAGCCGTCGGCGTCGCGCACTGTGCCGACCGAAGGCCTCAAGAGATGTCCGGCGGCGAGCAGCAACGGGTTGCGATCTGCGTCGCCCTCGCGAACGAGCCCCGCATCCTGCTCGCCGACGAGCCGACCGGCGAGCTCGACAGCGAGACGGCGCAGGAGGTGTTCGCGGCACTGCGTACCGCCAACCGCGACCTCGGCGCGACAGTCGTCATCGTCACCCACGACACCGCCGTCAGCGGCCAGGTCGCCCGCACCGTCGCCATCCGCGACGGTCGTACGAGCAGCGAGGTGCTGCGCAGCCATGACGAGCTGGCGACCGGCGTGCACACCGTCGGCGAGGAGTACGCCGTGATGGACCGGGCCGGACGGGTCCAGGTGCCGCGGGAGTTCCGCGAGGCGCTGGCCCTGACCCGGCGGGTCCGGCTCGCTCTCGAGAAGGATCACGTCGAGATCCGTTCGGACGGAGACGCCCGGTGACCGAGCCGATGGTGGCTGCCCGAGGCCTGACGCGGACGTTCGGCTCCGGCCCGAGCACCGTGCACGCACTGAACGACGTGTCGTTCGACGTCGCTCCGGGCGAGATGGTGGCGGTGGTGGGCCGTTCCGGGTCGGGCAAGACCACCCTGCTCAACCTGCTCGGCGGCCTCGACCGTCCCGACGACGGCACGGTCCGCGTCGACGGCACCGAGGTGACCGACCTCGACGACGACGGCCTGAGCCGGCTCCGGCGCGACTCCGTCTCCTACGTGTTCCAGACATTCGGCCTGATTCCCGCGCTCTCTGCGGCCGAGAATGTCGGCGTGCCCCTGCGCCTTCGCCATACGCCTTCGGACGAACGTGAGCACCGCGTCCAGCTCCTGCTCGAGCTCGTGGGGCTGCGCGAGCACGCTGCCCAGCTCCCGGCCGAGCTCTCGGGTGGCCAACAACAGCGCGTGGCCATCGCCCGGGCGCTCGCCGGTTCGCCACG
>JAWWPE010000430.1:0-3218 GCA_033850895.1 Nocardioidaceae bacterium
CCTCGGCACGGCTCGACGAGGCAACCCACCTGCTCGAGTCATGCCTGACACTTGCACTGGACCAGGCGGACCAGGGATCGCGCGCTCAGGCGTGGGCGCTCCGCGGTGCAATCGGCCTGCTCACTGCCGACGCCGAATCGGCGATCTCCGACCTGCGCCTGGCCAGCACGGAGTCGACCCGATTCCGCAATCCAACCCTGCTACGGCACTGGGCGGACTATGTGGAAGCCTGCGTTGCCACCGACCGAATCGGAGAGGCGAAGGGCGCCGTCGAGGCGTTCGAACGGCGTCTCGTCGGCAGTCAGTCCCGGTGGGGTGAGCTCGCTCTCCTGCGCAGTCGCGCCCTGGTCGCTGAGGGCGAGAGCTCCCTCGAGCTCTTTGAAGCCTGCATCGCCGAGTTCCGGCCGGACGAGTCGCCGTACGAGCGGGGCCGAACGCTGCTCTGTCTGGCGGACCGCCAGCGGGCGCTGGGTCTGTCCGCTCAGAGCACGAGCAGCAGGATGGCCGCGATCGCGGCATTCGAGCGATCCGGGGCCCTCGTGTGGTCGGCTCACGCGGCTCAGTCCGAACTGCTGGCAGGGTCGCCCTTGGATGTGCTGCAGCAGTTCACCGTGGAGGAGCGGGAAGTGATCCGTCGGGTGATCGACAGTCAGCCCACGCGTGCCATTGCCGGGGGCCTGCACATCTCAACGCGGACCGTTGAGCTGCGACTGACAGCGATCTACCGTGCCCTCGGCGTGAGCTCGCGAGCGGAACTCGTGGATCTGCTCACCTAGCCGGCGGCGGTCGTCGATCGGACCACGGCGCAGCCTCCTCGACCTGGGCGCACAGGCTGAACAACGGACCGTCCTGCCCGGGTCGTCCGGCCAGCATCACGCCGATCGGCAGCCCGCCAGGGTTCCAGTGCAGCGGGAGGCTGGCGGCCGGCTGCCCGCTCATGTTGTAGAGCGCGGTGTAGGGCGTGAACAACAGTTCGCGGTGGTGGTCCTCGGCCGGATCGCCGGACTCGTTGAACCACTCGACCGGCTGCGGCGGCAACGCCAGGGTCGGTGTCAGGAACGCGTCATACGCCTCAAGGTCGGTCATGATCTGCCGCGTCGTGCCCTCGAGGAACTGCATCGCCTGGCTGAGCTCCACCGCGGTTGCCGCCTTGCCGCGCTCGCGCCAGTAGCGGGTGTTGGGTCGCAACAGCGACTCCGCCTCGGGAGGTATGGGCGCTCCGGCGATGCCGCTCGACCAGATGATGTTGAACTGCGGCTCGAGAGCCTGCGGGAACGGGTTCGGGATGTCGACGACCTCGTGGCCGAGTCGTTCGAGCACCTGGCTCGCCACCTCCCAGGCCGCCACCGCGTCCGGGTCGGGCGAGATCCCGTCGAGGTGGGTTTCCGACCAACGGGCGATGCGCAGCCGACCGGTCTGGCGCAGGATCCACTCAGCGTACGGGATGGGCGGATCGGGCAGGGGCCGTACGTCGCCGGGCATCGGGTGGGCCATGACGTCGAGCAGCGCTGCCGCATCTCGCACGGTGCGGGCGAGGGGGCCGTCGCCGGCCAAGCCGCTCCAGTCGCTGCCGAGCGGCCCGACGCTGACCCGTCCGCGGCTGGGCTTGAAGCCGAAGATCCCGCACGCGCTGGCGGGAATGCGGATCGATCCCCCACCGTCGCTGCCCTGCGCGAGGGGCACGAGTCCGGCAGCCACGGCCGCCGCCGCCCCGCCGCTCGAGCCACCGGCGTTGCGGGTTGTGTCCCAGGGCGTACGGGCTGGTCCGATGAGGTCGTTGTCGGTGTAGGACGACAGCCCGAACTCCGGGGTGTTGGTCTTGCCCAGGCTGATGAAGCCGGCTCGCTCGATCAAGTCGACGACGTACGCGTTGACCGGCGGCACGAAGTCGCGCATCACGACCGAACCCATCGACGTGGGTATGTCGCGGGTGTACGTCAGGTCCTTGATCGCGATCGGCACGCCGGTGAATGGCGCGGCATCGCCGGCCGCGAGCGCCACGTCCGCCGCAGCCGCCCGCTCGAGGGCCTGGTCGGCGGTCACGGTGATGAAGGCCCCCAGCTCGTCGGAGTGCGCCTCGATGCGGTCGAGGTGATGCTGCACGAGGTCGACCGCCGACACCTCACGCGACCTGAGGGCAGCCGCCTGCGCCACGGCGTCGAGCTCATGCAGTTCGGTCATCCGACGAGCGTATGCCGTCGCCGGCGCCGACCTCCTAGAATCAGGAGGTGGCCACGCCCAAGGTTCTGCTGTTCTACGCCTTCACCCCATTGGCGGACCCTGAGGCGATCCGGTTGTGGCAGCACACCCTCGCCGACTCCCTCGGCCTTCGCGGCCGCATCCTCGTCTCTCCGCACGGCATCAACGCCACGCTCGGGGGCGATGTCATCGAGATGAAGAAGTACGTCCGCGGCACCCGTGCGTATGCACCGTTCAAGGACATCGACTTCAAGTGGAGCGAGGGCCGAGCCCTCGAGGACGGCACGACCGCGGACTTCCCGAGGTTGAGCGTCAAGGTCCGCGACGAGCTCGTGACGTTCGGCGCGCCCGGCGAGCTGCGGGTCGACTCCGACGGGGTCGTCAACGGTGGCACGAAGCTGACGCCGGCCGAGCTGCACCAGCTCATCGGCGAGGCCGAATCTGACGGGAGGGCGATCACCTTCTTCGACGGCCGTAACCAGATCGAGTCGGACATCGGCCACTTCGCCGGTGCGGTCCGGCCACCCGTCGAGACCACGCGCGAGTTCATCGCCGCCCTCGACAGCGGCGCGTACGACCACCTCAAGGACCAGCCGGTCGTCACGTACTGCACCGGCGGAATCCGGTGCGAGGTGCTGACTCCGCTGATGAAGAACCGCGGGTTCCAGGAGGTCTACCAGCTCGACGGGGGTATCGCGACGTACGGCGAGGCGTTCGGCGACGACGGACTCTGGGAGGGCGCCCTGTACGTCTTCGATGACCGCATCTCGATGGACTTCTCCGATCACACCGCGCTCGTCGGCACCTGCGACCGCTGTGGCGAGCCGAGCAATCACGTGGCCGATTGCGGCGACTCCGCGTGCGTACGTCAGATGAATCGTTGCGTCGGGTGCCACTCGCTCGACGATCTTTGCCACAGTCATTCGGTCAGCGCATGACCCGCTTCCCGAGGCGGGTCTTCGATGAGGGCGATGAACCCAATGCGAAGCTCTCGATGTCCAATGAGCGTACGTTCCTGG
>JAWWPE010000449.1:0-6877 GCA_033850895.1 Nocardioidaceae bacterium
GCCAGGTCGGCGTCCTCCGCACCGGTCATCTGGTTGGTCCAGTCGAAGATCTTCTGGCGGTCCTCGGCTGGTACGCCGAGCATGTCGCCGATCACCTCCAGCGGGAACTGCGAGGCGACCTGGTCGACGAAGTTGCCGCTGCCCGCCGCCACCGCGTTCGCCACGATGCGCCGAGCCTGCTCCTCGAGCACCTCGTCCAGGGCACCGATGGCTCGCGGAGTGAAGCCGCGGCTGATGATCGACCGCAGCTGGGTGTGGTCTGGCGCGTCCTGGTTGATGATGACGACCTGGGTCATCTCCAGCGACTCGCGGGTCGCCGTCTCCGGCAGACGTACGATCACGCCGTTCTCGCGGCTGGAGAACACCTTGCTGTTCTTGGAGACCGCGGCGATGTCGGCGTGCTTCGTCACCGCCCAATAACCGCTGCCGGAAGCCTCCGACATACCCGCGCGGGCGTTCTCGGCCTGCTCGACCCAGTGGATCGGCGATGTCTGCCGCAGCGCGGTGAACTCGTCGTGCGGCACCCGTGCCTCGTTGAGGTCGGGATCGGTGAAATCGAAGCCGGGAGGGAGGACGTCGGTGGTCATGGGGCTCCTTGATAATGGGCATACAAATATTGAAGTCTGTGTGAACAGAAACACAGATGTGTATGATCGGTCAAGGTCAACCCGAAGGAGTCGCAGCGTGAGGTCACATGGCTGGAGCGGTCAACCACCGACGGATTCGACGGAGGCCCAGCGGCGCATCCTGGATGCGACCCGCGCGCGGCTGGGCGAGGCCGGCACGACAAGCACTTCGGAGGTTGCCGAGGCGCTCGGCGTCACCCGCCAGACCATCTATCGCTACTTCCCGACGACAGAGGACCTGCTCGACGCGGCTTCCCTCGATGCCGCCGCCGATCTCCAGGAACAGCTCGTCACCCACGTGATCGACCATCTCTCCGGCTCCGGCGACGGTGCCGAGGCGGCGGTCGAGGCGATCGCCTTCGTGTACGAGTACCTCCACGACGATCCGGTCCTGGCCAGGCTCCTCGCACCCGGTCGGATCAGCAGCACCACCGCCGCGCTGACCGCACCGTCGTCGATCGCGATCGGTGGGAAGCTGCTCGCCGGTCTCGGTATCGACTGGGCGGACATCGGCTTCGCCGAGGACGATCAGCTCGAGCTGGTCGAGCACCTGCTGCGCACACTCCAGTCGTTGGTACTCGACCCCGGCGAGCCGCCGCGCACCGGCGAGGATCTGCGGGCCTACCTCCGTCGCTGGGTCGCCCCGGCGTTGCGCGTATGAGCGACGTCGCGGCACCAGACGTCACAGCCCCCGACGTCTTCGCACCGGCCACCCTCGGCCCGGTGCAGCTGCGCAACCGTACGGTCAAGGCCGCGACGTTCGAGGGCCGCACCCCGCACGGCCTGGTCACCGATGAGTTGATCGACTATCACCTGGCTCCCGCCCGCGGCGGTGTCGGCCTGACCACGGTCGCCTACCTCGCGGTCGCGCCCGAGGGACGTACGTACAAAGAGGTGATCGTCGTCAACGACGAGTCGGCGCCCGGCCTGGCTCGGCTCACCGACGCGATCCACGAGACCGGCGCCAAGATTGCCGGCCAGCTGGGCCATGCCGGGCCTGTGGCCGACGGTCGCTCCAACGGCGTGCACGCGCTCGCCGCGTCGCGGATGCCCTCTCCGCTGAGTATGCAGATGATCAAATCGCCCTCCGCCGCCGACATCGCCCGGATCACCAGGGACTACGCACGTACGGCACGGATCATGGTCGACACCGGCTTCGACGTGCTCGAGATCCACATGGCGCACGGCTATCTGCTCAGCTCGTTCCTGGCGCCGGGGCAGAACCGTCGCAAGGACGGCTGGGGTGGCTCGCTGGAGAACCGTTCGAAGTTCGCCCGCGACGTCGCCCGGGTCGTACGCGAGGAGGTCGGCGACGCGGTCGCGGTGACCGCGAAGATCGGGATGACCGAGGGTTCGAAGAAGGGCTTCTCGATGCCCGAGAGCCTGGAGTTCGCGCAGATGCTGGAGGCCGACGGGCACCTCGACGCCCTCGAGCTCAGCGCCGGCAGCTCGCTGCTCAACCCGATGTATCTCTTCCGCGGCGACGTCCCGCTCAAGGAGTTCGCCGCCCACATGCCGGCATTCGTACGGCTCGGGCTCAAGACCCCGATGGGCAAGGCGTTCTTCAAGGCGTACCCGTTCGAGGAGGCGTACCTCCGCGAGAAGGCGCTCGCCTTCCGGGCCGCCGTCAAAATGCCGCTGATCATGCTCGGGGGCATCAACGACAAGGCCACGATGGACCGCGCGATGGCCGAGGGCTTCGACTTCGTCGCGATGGGTCGCGCCGTGCTCCGCGAGCCCGACTTGGTCAACCGCATGCGGGCCGGCACGACCGACCACGGCATCTGCATCCACTGCAACCAGTGCATGCCCACCATCTACACCGGCACCCGCTGCCCGGTGCGCGAGCTGGCGCCTAGCTGACCACGAGGTCGGCGCTGTCGCGGTGAGCGATGATCTGGCGGGCGTTCGCCTCGTCGACGCGCTCGACCCAGGCCCGGGCGTCTGCCTCGCTCTTGCCGAACTCGATGTGCCGCCGCACGAGTCGCTCCTGGCGTACGTCGTCCGGGCACTCGACGAACCACACCTCGTCGAGCGCTTCTCGTACGTCTCTCCAGCTTGGGTCGAGCAGGTAGTTGCCCTCCGTCACGACGAGTTCCGTACCCGGTGCCACGGTGATCGCGCCGGCGATGGGCTGCTCCAGGGTCCGCTCGAAGTTCGGCGCGTAGACGTCGTGGTCTCGCTCGGCCTTGAGCCGTCGGAGCAACGCGAGGTAACCGTCGCGGTCGAACGTCTCGATCGCCCCCTTCGCCGCCAACAACCCCAGCTCGGTGAGCGTCGCATCCGCCAGGTGAAATCCATCCATCGGCACATGCGCCACCGAGATGCCCCGACCGCGCAGCCTCACCACCAACGCCTCCGCCAGCGTCGTCTTCCCCGCCCCCGGCGCCCCAGAGATGCCAAGCAGCGCTCGTCCGCCAGGACGTACGAGCGACTCAGCGCGGCCAGTGAGCTGATCGAGCACGGTGTCGTCCACCCGACCATCCTGCCGTGAACGCGTTTCCATGGGCGGTCTGTGGGTAGGAATTCGCCGTGGAGGCGATCAAGGTCGGCCTAGTGGCAGATCCAGCGCTGCCCGCTGAGATCGCTGAGCACATGACGGATCTGAGCCCCTCTCGCGGCGACGATCGTCCTTGGGACGTCGAGGTTGTTGGCGAGTCGTTCACGACCGGATCCGAAGATGTCGATGTTGCCTTCACGCGGCTGACGGACTGCGCACGCGACCATGACTGGGAACTCGTGGTCGGGCTGACTGAGCTTCCGCTTCGCGATGACGACGGCCGTTACCTCTTGGTCGGTGGCGATCCGCAGGGCCAGAGAGCGGTTCTCTCGCTTCCTGCGCTCGGCGGTTTTCGTGTGCGGACTCGCACCCGGAAGGCGTTGCACGACTTGCTCAGCGGGATGGCCACGTCCAAAACGGCGGACGGCCACCGGGTAAGGCTCAGTCGGCTCGGTGGGCGATGGCGACTGTTGTCGGGGATGGTCATCGCCAATCGTCCGTGGCTTCTCGTACCCGGGCTGAAGTCCGCACTCGTCGCGGCGTTGGCAACTGGCGCCATCTCCACGATCAACTCCACGGTCTGGCTGTTGGCCAGTTCCCTGTCGTGGTGGCGCCTCGCCGTCGCGACGTTTGCCTCGATCGCGCTTGTTGTCGGCTGGCTCATCGTCGACGGCCACTTGTGGGACCACCCCGATGATGACTCCGCATCGGCTCGCGAGCGGTCACGTCTCTACAACGCGTCAACCCTGATCACGCTGACTGCTGGTGGATTGATCTGTTACGTCGCGCTCTACCTCGTGAACCTCGCGTGGGCCCTGTTCGTCCTCGACCCGGGGGTGATGGGTGGCTATCTCCACGCATCGATCCACTACGGCGACCTCTTCCTGCTGTCCTGGTTCGTCGCGTCGGCGGCCACGGTCGGCGGCGGACTCGGTTCAGGACTGGAGTCCAACGAAACCGTACGGTCGGCGGTGTACTCACAACGCGAGCAGGACCGCCGCGACCACATCGCACGCTCCCGGAGGCAATCGCGTCGCGCGGAGAAATGATGTCTCCTAGGGACGTCACACCGGTAGGGGTGCTGGACACTTACCGGTTGTGAGCAGCTTCCTAGACGTTCGACACCGAGAACTGGCGTTCGAGCGGGTATGGCGAGACGAGATGCCGCGCATCTTCAACTACGCCGCCCGCCACGTCGGCGCCTCGGACGCCCACGATGTTGCGGCTGAGACGTTCACGATCGCGTGGCGGCGATGGGACGACATCACCGAGCCGCCCTTCGCGTGGCTGCTGGGCGTCGCACGCCACGTCGTCAGCAACCACGTACGGACGCTGCAGCGCGGCCGCCGTCTGGACGACCGGGTCCGGATGCTGATGGCCGTTTCTGGAAACAGCGCCATGCACGTCGACTTCTACGCACGCATCGAGGCGCTTCGGCGGCTGGCTGCGCTCGGTGAGAAGGAGCGCGAGGCCCTCTTGCTGACCGCATGGGATGGGCTGAGCACTGAGGAGACGGCGACGCTGCTCGGCATCAGTCCGGCCGCCGTCCGCAAACGCGTCAGTAGAGCGCGGGCAGCGATCGATGTCACCGATCCCGCCCTGGCTGCCGACATCGATCCGCAGGAGAAGCCGTGAAGACGCACATCATCGACGCGCTACGCCCCGAACGCCCGGATCTCGACCCCGACTGGGAGGCCGAGACCGTCCGGTCGATCCTCGAGGACCGCGCTGGGGTCACCACGACGGAGCACAGTGGTTCGCGACGTCTCATGCGCGTCGCGCTGGTCGCTGCCGCCGTCGTCGCGATCATCGGGGCTGCCGTGGTGGCCAGGAACTCGCTTCCGGCCGATGTCGTACGCCCGGCCGCGCCGAAGCAGGAGAAGATCCAGAACATCGACCCGGCGAAGGCGACGAAGCTGAAGCTCGGCGACACGCTCGATGTCGTTGCCGAGCTCCCCCAGACGTTCAACGGCGACCAGGTCCTGTTCTCCGCGTTCGCTGAGGACAACGTGCTGGTGGGTTCGGCGGCTCCGGTGGACAACGGCGTGTCCGTCCAGCAGGCGCACCCCGTGATGTACGACCTCGGCACGAAGAAAATCACCCTCCTCGACGACCGAGATCGTCCCGAGCCCACGCAGGTCGTCGATGTGTCCGGCAACGAGGACACCGTGGTCTGGACCGAGCTGGTCGGCACCAACATCGACACGAGCAACTTCACGATCCACTCGTACGACCGACGCACGAAGCAGGTCACCACCCTCGGCACGTTCGACGACCCGCGCGGAGCCATCGTCTACGGTCGCGACCTCGCCATCGCCGGCGACACGGCGTACTTCAGCACTCCTGCCTACCCCGCGAAGGAGGGACAGGAGGCCGTGTATGCGGTCCCGGTCGATGGGTCCAAGCCGGCTAGCGTGATCGCGAAGCCCGGCCAGGACGTACGCATCTCCGGAAACACGCTGACCTACGCGGTGAGAAACCCCAAGGACAAGAACGCATACCCGACGTACTTCACGTACGACCTACGCACCGAGGTGACGACGCCGGCGCCGGTCAGCACCCATGCCAACGATTCGGGTTTCTGCGGCGCGGAATTCACCAAGGCGTGGGAGACCTGGTGCGAGGGCGTCGTTGATGACGCAGTGAGATCAGAACCGGGTCTCCTCACTATCAAGGAGGCCTCGGGGCGCACCACCGCGTTCGCACCATTCCCCGCGTCCCCCAATGCCCCGCACAATGTGATGACTCTCGGCCCGTGGACCGCCATCACGGTGACGACGACCACCGGCCAGAACCGCGAGTACCTGGTCGACCTCGACACCAAGGAGGTGAAGGTCTTCCCTGGCAACTCGTCATTCGCCGCACTGAGCCCCGATCGCTCGACAGCCCTGATCACCTCCTATGCGAGCAAGGGGCCTGGCCCAGAACGCATCGTTCGGATACCTGGGAAGTGACGACGGCAGGTTGATGCACCAGTCGCGGTCCCGCTTCGCGATTGGTGCCCTACGGCGACGACGCTCAGCCACCACCCAAGCCGGCGTCGCGCGCCTTGGCGACTGCCGCCGCACGATCTGCGACCAGCAGCTTGGCAAAGATGTTGGAGACGTTGTTTCGCACCGTCTTTTCGGAGAGCCCAAGTGTGGCGGCGATGTCGGCGTTGCCGCGCCCGGTGGCGATCTCGGCGAGTACGTCGCGCTCCCTGACGGTGAGGTCGGGGAACGGATGTTCCTCGCCGCTGCGCCCGGCAGTGAAGAAGTGGCCCATGCGCCGGGCGAGGGCCGGCCCGAAGATGACCTCGCCGGCCGCGACCGCATGAATCGCACGCAGAATGTCGTTGGGCGCTGCGCCTTTGAGGATGTACCCCCGGGCACCCGCCCGCATAGCGGCAAAGACCGACGTGTCGTCCTCGAGCATCGTGAGCATGAGCACTGCGGTGTGAGGAAGCGAGCCCGCTATTGTGCGGGCGGCGTCGATGCCGCTGGTCGAGGGCAGCTTGATATCCATGAGTACGACGTCCGGGGAGACTTCCTGGCAGACCTCGACCGCGGTCTCGGCATCGGCGGCCTCGCCGACCAGGGCAAGCCCGTCAGCCTCCTCCACCATCGTGCGAAGCCCGGCTCGGAACATCGGATGGTCGTCGACGACGACCACCGAGATCACGTCGGTAACCATGCTCGCACCACCGTCCCTCCGCTGGTTGCCCGCTGAACCACACAGGTGCCGCCCAGGGCGCCCGCCCGCTCCCGCATCG
>JAWWPE010000080.1:0-7738 GCA_033850895.1 Nocardioidaceae bacterium
ACTCGGCCGCCTCGAGCTCGGCGAGATGGCGCTCGCCCTGCTCGATCAGGGCACCGACCTGGGCGCGTTCGAACGCGATCGTCGACCCCTCCGGATCGTGCTCATCGTCGGCATTGGAGTTGGTGGAGGCCGCCACGATCGCGGCGTGGTCGAGCCGGAGCTGGGCCAACCGATCCTCGGTGGAGCTCCGTTCCGCCAGCAATCGCTGCGCGGCGAGGGACATATCGACCATGGCCCATTGTCGCCGACTTCGCCGCAGCGGTCCTGTCCGGCTGGTTTCAGGCCGATGCGCTGGGGAACGTGCGTATGGACAGACCAACCGGAAGGAGCATGACATGACGATCGCACCCGATGAGCCAGGCACGAACCCGGGCGAGGAAGTCCCGAACGATCCGGGCACCGGCCCGAGCGAGGTGCCGCCAGTGACCGAGCCTGATGTCGAGGGCGACCCGGACGTCGTGGCGCCCGATCCGGTCGAAGACGCCTGACGGCTCAGGCAAGACGAAAGCCCCGTTCGGCGAGGAACGGGGCTTTCGCGGTGCGGCATCAGGGACTCGAACCCCGAACCCGCTGATTAAGAGTCAGCTGCTCTGCCAATTGAGCTAATGCCGCGAAGCGGGAGCAACGTTATCAGCCGATCAGGGCCGCTCCATAATCGGCTGAGCATCGAGGATCGCGTGCGCGGCGTTGTGTCCGCCGATACCGCTGACGGCACCCCCGCGACGCGCACCGCTGCCGCACAACAGCACCCGCGGATGGGCGGTCGCGACGCCCCAGTGCTCCGCCGGACTGCGAGGTTTTTCGCCCTCTTCGAGCCACGGCCACTGCAGGTCGCCGTGGAAGATGTGCCCACCCGGCATCGCCAGGGCCTCCTCGATCTGCGCGGGGGTCTTGTGCTCGACACCGAGGATTAGCGGCTCGATCGGCTCCGCAAGGTGGGCGTTGATCGCGGTGAGGAACTGCGCGTACGCCTGCTGGGCCGCGTCCTCGTCGGGAAGCACGTCATAAGGGGTGTGCAGACCGAAGTAGGTCAGCGTCTGCGCGTCGGTGTCGATCAGGTCGGTCCCGAGGATCGAACGGTCGGTGAGCGTGTGGCAGTAGAGCTCACCGACGGCGTGGTCGGGCAGGTGCCCGGCAGCGGCCTGCGCCCAGGCGGCTTCGAGCTCGCTCATCGACTCGCCGAGGTGGAACGTGCCGGCGAAAGCGATCGCCGGGTCGATGCCGGACTTGAGCTCCGGCAGCCGGGACACCAGGACGTTGAGCTTGAACTGCGAGCCGGACGGCTTTGTGGGTAGCGGCTCACCCAGCAGCCCGGCGAGGACGTACGGCGCAACGCCGCTGAGCAGCCAGTCGGCCTCGACCGTGAACCCTTCGCCGGTGACCGTGATTCCGTCTGTCCGGGCATCGATGTGGTCGACCGTGGAGTCGGTGCGGATCTCGACGCCGGCCGCCCTTGCGACGCGTTCGAGCTCGGCGGTGACCGCTCCCATGCCGCCGACCGGGACTCGCCACTCGCCGGTGCCATTGCCGATCAGGTGGTAGAGGAAGCACCGGTTCTGGATCAGCGAGCGGTCGTGGAGCGAGGCGAACGTGCCGATCAGGGCATCGGTGCCGACCACGCCACGCACGAGGTCATCGGCGAAGCGGCGCTCGATCGCGGTGCCGAGCGGTTCGTCGACCAGATCGGTCCAGATCGCCATCTCGACCTGGTCGCGCAGCTCGCCGATGTGGGGGAGCGGCGACAGCAACGTCGGGGCGATGACGTCGGCGACGGTGGCGACCTCGGCGTAGAAGCGCTGCCACGCGGCGAACTCGTCGTCGGAGGCGGTGCGATCGCGGAACGAGCTGCGGGTTGCCTCGCCTTCAGCGGTCTCGATCAGCAGGCCGCCGCCGCCATAGGGCGTGTAGGAGGCGGTGTCACGCGACCGCAGCTCGAGATCGAGGCCGAGGTCGGCGATCAGCTGCTGGGGCATCAGGCTGACGAGGTAGGAATAGCGCGACAGCCGGGCGTCGAGGCCTTCGAAGACCGCCGCACTGATGGCCGCACCGCCGACGTGGGGGAGTCGCTCGAGAACCGTGACCTCGAGACCGGCGCGCGCCAGGTAGGTGGCCGCGACGAGTGCGTTGTGCCCACCACCGACGATCACAACGTGGTCGCGAGTCTCATCCGACATGCTTCAAGGCCTCCCGCTTGGACAATCCGCTCAACTCATCTTCGCGTGCGGCGACGAACCCGCGCACCCAGGTGGGGTCGACCCGGGCATACTCGCGCAACGCCCAGCCGATCGCCTTGCGGACGAAGAACTCCGAGTCGCCCACGTTGCAGTCGATGACGTCGGTGAGCAGGCTGCTGTCGAGACGGTCGCGCCGGCCGAGCTGACTGAGGATCGCGAGCCGCCGGAGCCACATGTCATCGGACCTGCTCCAACGGCGTACGACGACAGCGGTCTCTGCGGGGTGGGCGTCGTGCAGGTCAGCGATGCGGTGCGCTGTCTCGTCGACGAAGTCCCACCAGGCGCCGGTGACGGCGAAGTGCTCGTGCAGCGGCAACAGCTCCAGCCGCCCCTTCGCGGACCGCAGGCCGGTCAGGTCGATCGCGGCATAGCGCTCCTCGCGGAACTCCGCGTCGTCCCACAGCGTGCGTGAGATCAGCTCTAGCTCGACGAGGTCGGTCGGCGTCGTGGTTTTGGCGGCGGCCCTGGTGAGCCGGCGAACCTCGGGGCGCCCGACGCCGAGATATGGCATCGCCGATTTCATGTACGCCTGCATTGCCGGTGCCCGAGAGGGATCCGCAGCGTCGCGCAGGGCCACCCGAATCGACGCGACCAGCTCCGGCATGAGGTCAGCGACTGGTCGACCGGCGGTACTGGGCGTTCGCCAGCGGTACGAAGATGGCAAGAACGGCCGCCGCCCAGAGCAGGGTGTAGACCTCGGGATGCACCAGTGCCCACGCGGTCGGATGCGGGGCATGGGGGTTGGGATCGGGATTGCCGAACAGATTGCGTGCGGCCTGGGTGACGGCCGAGACCGGATTCCATTCGGCGAATGCCTTGAGCGGCCCGGGCAGGGTGTCGAGCGGCACGAAGGTGTTGGCGATGAAGGTCAGCGGGAAGATGATGATGAACGCCGCATTGTTGACGACCTCGGGGCTCGGCACGAGCATGCCGACCCACGCCATGACCCACGAGATGGCATAGGCGAACACCAGCAGCAGGATGAATCCCCATGCCGCCTCCACGAAGGACGTGCGGATCCGCCACCCCACCAACAATCCGGTCAGGCCCATCACGAGGAGCACGATGACGTTGTTGACGACATCGGACAGGGTGCGACCGGCGAGCACGGCCGACGGAGACATGGGCAAGGACCGGAATCGGTCGATGATGCCCTTCTGGACGTCCTCGGCCAGGCCGGCCCCGGTGATCGTCGCTCCGAAGATGACGGTCTGGGCGAAGATCCCGGCGATCAGGAACTCCCGGTAGCCCCCGCCGCCGCCCTTCTGGTCGATCGCTCCGCCGAACACGTAGGCGAACAACAGCACGAACATGACGGGCTGGAGGGTCGTGAACACCAGAAGGTCAGGGACCCGCTTGATCTTGATCAGATTGCGCTTGGCGACCACCGCTGCGTCGCTGATGACCTCGAACGCGCTCATCGCGCACCTGCCTTGTCAGAGTCGGTGGATTGTTCTTCCTCTTCGGCGCCGTGGCCGGTCAGCGTCAGGAACACGTCATCAAGGGTGGGACGGCGTAGGCCGGCGTCATCGACGTCGAGGCCCTCGGTGTCGAGGAGGCGAAGTGCCTCACGCAGCACGGCGACGCCGCCCGTGACGGGCATCAGCAGACTCCGTTGGCCCTCGGAGAGGACTGGTGGCGCGACACCGAGCGGACTCAGCAGGGTGACCGCTCGATCGATGTCAGTCCCGTCCTTGACCGTGACCTCGAGCCGCTCGCCGCCGACCTGGGCCTTGAGCTCGTCTGCCGTCCCCTGCGCGATGGTCTTGCCGTGATCGATCACGACGATGTCGTCCGCCAGCAGGTCGGCTTCCTCGAGGTATTGCGTCGTGAGCAGCAGGGTCGTGCCACCGGAGACCAATCCCTGCAGCACGGTCCACATCTCGGTGCGGCTTCGGGGGTCCAGACCCGTCGTCGGCTCGTCGAGGAACAGCACCGGCGGCGCGGCGACCAGGGCGCCCGCCAGGTCGAGGCGTCGGCGCATACCTCCTGAGTAGGTCTTGGCCGGACGGTCCGCGGCGTCCTCGAGGTTGAACTGGGCCAGCAGCTCACGTGCCCGGTCGCGGCTCTTCTTGCGACCGAGGTGGTAGAGCCGGCCGATCATGTCGAGGTTCTCGAAGCCGGTGAGATATTCGTCGACCGCGGCGTATTGGCCGGAGAGTCCGAGGTTGCGGCGGACCTCGCGGGGATTGGCGAGTACGTCGATGCCGGCCACCTCCGCGGTGCCGGCGTCAGGCCGCAGCAGAGTGGTGAGCACGCGGACGATCGTGGTCTTGCCGGCCCCGTTGGGGCCGAGCAGGCCGAGCACGGTGCCGGTGGGAACGGTGAGATCGACCCCGTCGAGGGCGACGACGTCGCCATACTTCTTGACCAGACCTCGGGCTTGAATCGCGGGGGTTTCCGTCATGCGGATCACCCTATCGAGGCGGAATGACACTCCTTCGGCCAAGTGCAACCAGGCCGAGCTCGTCGTGAGGGACGAATCCGAGACCGCGATAGAAGTCGAGTGGACCGTCGGCGTCGGTCGTCAGGAATAGCTGGCGGCAACCCTCGTACCGAATCAGCACCTGGCTCAACAGTGCCCGTCCGACGCCCCGCCGCTGGACGACCGGTGCGACCACGAGGTCCTGGACGTAGCAGATCGTCACGCCGTCGCTGAGCGTCCGCACGAGCCCTAGCAGCGAGCCGCCGGTATCCCGCGCCGTGAGCACCAGGGCCGAGCCGGCGAAGGCCTTGACAAGGGCATCGGCGTCCCGCGTGTACGCCGTCCAGCCGACGGCCGAATAGAGCTCGATCAACTCATCCCGTGTCGGGGTCTCTTCGGTGATGATGGGGTCTTCACTCATGCGCACGACCGTATCGCCAGGGAATCATTGTAGTTAGTTGAATGTTGTACTACTCTGAACTCAACTGAACGGAGAACACCATGCCCGCCGTGACCGCACCCGACTGGACCGTCCTGCCCCGCGTGATCACCGCGCCGACGCAGACCGAGGACCGTGCGCCGATCAGCGTCACCACCGCGCCCAAGGGGTTCGAGGGTGAAGGCTTCCCGGTCCGCCGGGCGTTCGCCGGCGTCGACGCCGCACAGCTCGACCCGTTCATCCACATGGACCAGATGGGTGAGGTCGAGTACGAACCGGGCGAGCCCAAGGGCACCCCGTGGCACCCGCACCGTGGCTTCGAGACCGTGACCTACATGATCGACGGCGTCATGGACCACCAGGACACTCATGGCGGCGGCGGCTCCATCACGGACGGTGACACCCAGTGGATGACCGCGGGCAGCGGGCTCCTGCACATCGAGACCCCGCCGGAATGGCTCGTCGTCAAGGGCGGCACGTTCCACGGCCTGCAGCTGTGGGTCAACCTGCCGAAGGCCGACAAATGGCTGCCGCCGCACTACCAGGA
Source organism: Nocardioidaceae bacterium (assembly GCA_033850895.1). Taxonomy (GTDB): domain Bacteria; phylum Actinomycetota; class Actinomycetes; order Propionibacteriales; family Nocardioidaceae; genus Aeromicrobium. The sequence continues at coordinate 5,646 of JAWWPE010000080.1, forward strand.
CATCCGTGGCAGCGATGTCGGACTCGCCTCAACACCCGACGGCGGCGCGTTGCTGCGCGTCATCGCCGGTGAGCTCGACTCGATCAAGGGTCCGGGCAGCACCCACACGCCGATGGCGATGGTGCATGCAACCGTACTGCCGGGCGCAGAGATGACCGTTCCGTGGCGCACCGATTTCAACGCCCTCGTCTACGTCATGAGTGGCAGCGGGTACGTCGGACGCAGCCGACGGCCGATCTCCACGGGTCAGCTGGCCGTGCTCGGCCACGGCGAGACCATCACGGTCGGCGCCGACCAGCAGCAGGACAGCCGCCACCCGGCGCTCGAGGTCGTGGTCCTCGGAGGGCTGCCGATCCGCGAGCCGATCGCTTGGGCCGGACCGTTCGTCATGAACACCAAGGCGGAGGTCATGCAGGCGTTCGAGGACTTCCAGAAGGGCAAGCTCGGGACCATCCCGACGGTGCCGCACGCCGACGTGCATGGCGAGATGCTCCAGTAGGTCACTCGTCGAGCGGCTCCGACGCGGGGCTGTGGTCGGAGGTCACGCCCATCGCCGCAGCCTCGCTGACGCTCTCCCCGAGCCATGAGGTGACTTCCCAGCCGTCAGCGGTCGAACCCTCGACCACGACGACGCCGGTGTTGGCGACGTAGTGGTCCTTGATGAACTCGAGGTCGACATTGCTCGTACGCGTGGCGCACCACGCGCGGATCATCGCCCCGTGGCTGACCAGCGCCACCGCCTCCACGTCCAACGACTCGGCCTCGCCGACGACCTCGTCGAACCTGGCGATGACCTCCTGACCGCTCTCGGCGCCCGGCATGCGTACGTCGAGGTCACCACCGCACCACGCCAGCAACGTGTGGACGTACTGGCGTACTGATTCGTCATCGGTCCTGCCCTCGACGTCGCCGGCAGCGATCTCGCGGAGTCCGTCCCGAACGGTCGGCTCCAGTCGGCGCGCAGCGACAAGTGGAGCGGCGGTCAGCTGCGTGCGCACCATCGATGACACGAAGATCGCATCGATCTTGGTGCCGGCAAGGGCGTCGACAAGCTCCTCGGCCTGCTCATGGCCCAGGGCAGTGAGACCGGGTCCGGGCACGGTCGATTCGAGTATGCCCTCGACGTTGGCCGGGGTCTGGCCGTGCCGAATCAGGATCAACCGCATGGCTCAACCGTACGGATAGGCTCTCGCGCATGGCAGAGGAGTCACCGGGACGGTATGTCGGCGCGATCGACCAGGGCACCACGAGCACCAGATTCATGATCTTCGACCACGACGGCAATGAGGTCGGCAAGCATCAGCTCGAACACGAGCAGATCATGCCGCGGGCCGGCTGGGTCGAGCACGATCCGCACGAGATCTGGGAGGCGACCCAGGACGTCATCACCGGCGCTATGGGCAAGGCCGGGATCACCGCGCAGGACCTCGCAGCCGTCGGCATCACCAACCAGCGCGAGACCGCGGTGGTGTGGGACAAGCGCACCGGCGAGCCCTACTACAACGCGATCGTCTGGCAGGACACCCGCACCGACAAGATCGCCTCGGCCCTCGAGCGCAATGGCCACGGTGACCTGATCCGCGACCGCGCCGGCCTGCCACCCGCGACGTACTTCTCCGGCGGCAAGATCCAGTGGATCTTGGAGAACGTCGACGGCGTTCGCGCCGACGCCGAGGCTGGTCACGCGATCTTCGGCAACACCGACGGCTGGCTGCTGTGGTGGCTCACCGGCGGACCCGACGGGGGCTTGCACATCACCGATGTGACGAACGCCAGCCGCACGATGCTGATGGACCTCGAGACGCTCGACTGGGACGACGAGCTGCTCGCCCTGTTCGACATACCGCGCGCGATGCTGCCGGAGATCAGGTCGTCCTCGGAGGTGTACGGGCAGACGCTCGCCGACGGGCCGCTCGAGGGCGAGGTGCCACTCGCCGGTGACCTCGGTGACCAGCACGCCGCGCTTGTCGGACAGGTGTGCTTCCAGCCCGGCGAGCTCAAGAACACCTACGGCACCGGCAACTTCCTGGTCCTCAACACCGGCACCGAGATCGTGAAGTCCACCCACGGCCTGATCACCACCGTCGGTTACA
>JAWWPE010000094.1:0-6297 GCA_033850895.1 Nocardioidaceae bacterium
GCGTTGGTCTCTGACGTGGTCGTCATGAGGGCAACCTCTCTGCTGTGGGGGAACTCTTGGGAAGGTGGGTCGTGCAGACGCCGTCGCCGTGGGCGATCGTCGCAAGTCGTTGGACGTGGGTGCCGAGAAGACGCGCGAACATCTCCGTCTCGGCTTCACACATCTGGGGGAACTCCTCGGCCACGTGTGCGACCGGGCAGTGGTGCTGGCACATCTGTTCGCCCGCCGGCGTGCTGCCGACGGAGGCGGCATATCCGTCAGCGCTCAGGGCGTCGGCGAGCACGCGGGTCCGGTCGTCGGGCTCAACCTGGGCCAGCAACGGACGATAGCGGTCCTCGAGGTCGGTCAGCCGGTGGCGGGCGAACGCCATGACGGCGTCGTCTCCCCCGGTCTCCTTGAGGTAGCGCATGGCGCCGGCAGCGAGCTGGTCGTAGGCGTGCTTGAAGTGGTCGCGTCCGGAATCGGTGATGACGAAGACCTTGGCCGGGCGACCACGCCCCCGCTGTCCGATGATGCGCTGATCGCGGGTCTCGAGCACGCCGTCGGCCAGGAGCTGGTCGAGATGGCGGCGGATCGCGGCCGGCGTGAGGTGCAGCCGCTCGGCCAGCGCAGCGGCCGTAAGGGGACCCTGCTCGAGGATCGTGGTGGCAACGCGCTCACGGGTCGGGGCGTCGTCCAACACGGACGCTTCCTCGGACCCGGTGTATTTCACAAGACAAGTGTGCCTTTATTCGCCAAGGCGTTCAACGAAGGTGAACCTTAGTCACCAATGGCTCCCGCTGGCGTTCTGCTGATCTCGCTCGACATTGGACGCGAGACAGGGTGTCGAATCGCCACGTCAGCCCGGTCCAGAGCCTTAGACTCGTGACCACTCAGGAGCCCATCACTCGGGAGATCGCATGGCCACGAGCAGGAATCGTCCCACTGTCGTCATCGTCGGCGCCGGGGCTTCGGGAACGCTTGTCGCGCTGCACCTGGCCCGTACGGCAGGAAGGCGTTCCACGGGAGTCGACGTACTCGTGGTCGATCCCGCTGATCGGTCCGGCCAGGGCGTGGCGTTCGGCACTGTGGATGAGCAGCACCTGCTCAACGTGCCGGCGTCCGGTATGAGTGCGCTGCCCGAGGATCCAGCACATTTCGTCACGTGGCGGCGTCGCGACAACCCCGATGAGCCGTCCGAGCCGTACGCCTTCGCTCCCCGTCGACAGTTCGCGCGCTATCTGGAGGAGACGCTCTCGGAAGCGCTCGCGTCATCATTCGATGAGATGTCGCTGCGGCGTGTCAGGGCTCGGGCCGTGGGCATCCGCCGTACGCCTGCCGGCGCGGTCGTCTCCACCGCCGACGGTCGCGAGTTCGAGGCCGACGCAGTCGTGATCGCCACGGGTGTGCCCGCCCCAGGTCGCCGATGGGCCCCGCAGGAGCTGGTCGAGTCCGCGTTCTTCGTGCCGGATCCATGGGCGCCGGGGGCGCTCGAGTGCATTCGTCGAGACCAGGTGGGACCGCCGGACGTACTCGCAGTGGGTTCCGGGCTGACGATGGTCGACGTCGCCATGTCGCTGACCGATGCGAGCAATCGTCCGGACCGGACATTTCACGCGGTGTCACGCAACGGGCGACTGCCGAAGAGCCACGCCGACGATCCCCTCCTTGCGGCAATCCCCGACATCTCCGACTGGGGCACGACCTTGGCCGACGTCCGCGAGAACGTCTCGCGCCACCTGAGCAGTGTGGCCACCGCGACGGGCAACTGGCGGCCGGCAATGGACGGCTTGCGGTTCCAGGCGTCCGCGATCTGGGAGCAGCTCAGCGAGGAGGACCGCGAGGAGTTCCTGGCCACCGACGCGGGTGCGTGGAACGTCCTCAGGCACCGGATGGCCCCCTCGAGTGCGGTCCTTCTGCGCGAACTTCACACCGCCGGCCGGATGACCGTCGATTCCGGATCGGTCGCCGATGTCTCGCCGTTGCCACGGGGCGGACTTCGAGTCACGCTCAGCAACGGCACGGTTCGTGATGTCGGCTGGGTCGTCAATTGCACCGGACCTCTCACCGACGTACGTGAGCTCGCCGATCCGTTCATCGACGATCTGCTTCGCCACCGCGGTGGGGCGAGCCTGGCGGTCGCCAGCACAGCAGGAATGGGCCTGCGCACCAAGCAGGGCCGGCTCGTCGGCGCGGACGGGACCACCGACGCGCCGCTGTGGACCCTCGGCGCGATGAGACGTGGCGAACTGTGGGAGTCCACGGCGATCCCGGAGATCCGCACCCAGTCACTGGCAGTGGCGACCGCCGTGCTCGATGCCGTCGCACCGCTCCCGCGACGCCTGGCCGATGGCCGGCTCGTCAGCGGGCACCATCCGGTTGCGCGTCCCCGCGATCCCCTGGGCCTGCCGATCTCGACCACGGCCGAGGCCGCGGCCGCCTACAACGCGGGACTCGAGCGGGTCATGCTGTTGCAGGCCGGCGGTGAAGAGCTCCTGCGCAAGGCCTCTGAGCTCGACCCCGACTTCGCGATGGCCCACGCAGCGCTGGCCATGCTGGGTCACGAAGCCGGCGCAGAGGCCGACGTCGAGGTCTCACTCGAAGCTGCGCGTCGCGCCGTCCGGGCACGCGGCGACGACCGCGAACGCAGCCTCGTCAACGTCGTGGGGCTGCGCGTCAAGGACGTACAACGCACCGGCACCCTCGCGCTGATGTCGCACATCGCCAGCTACCCGCGAGACGTGCTCGCCGTGTCGGCAGCCGTCCCTACGATCGCCTTCTCAGGCGTCACCGATGTGCAGCAGGAGGCCTGGGATCTGGTCGAGGGGCTGGCGCCCGCCTACGGCGACCACTGGTGGTACATCTCTCTGCTGGCTTTCACCCGTCAGGATCAGTCGCGCTTCGAGGAGGCCGGCCTGCTCGCCGAGAGCGCCCTCTCCTGCGAACCGTCGTCTGGCCACGCCGTACACGCCCAGACTCATGTCCTCTATGAGACCGGCGAGCACGAGACCGGCCGGGTGTGGCTCGATCACTGGGTCAACGAGAGCGGCCGATCCGCGAGTCATCGCGCGCATTTCTCCTGGCATGCGGCACTCCACGAGCTCGCGATCGGTGACACAGAAGCGGTGCGTCGTCGCTACTACTCGCAACTCGCTCCGCCTGCGGTGACCGGCGTACGTGCCCTGATCGACTCCGCTTCCCTGTTGTGGCGGTGGCGAGTCACCACGTCGGAGTGGGACGGGGCCGTCGACCTGGGAGTGCCGGGCGCCGGCCAGCCGGTGTTCGCCGGTGAGACGGCCGCGCCACCGGTGGAGTCGGTCGTCGAAGCCGTCGACGCCGAGCTCCTGTCACGTCCGCAGACACCGTTCGTGGCGCTTCACGCTGCGGTGGCGCTTGCCGGGGCGGGTGACATCGACGCACTGCAAGCACTCGCCAAGCGCTGCCGTCTGTCCCGCGACTCCACGGCATACGCCAGCGTTGCGGCCGTGTGTGACGCCCTGACGGCTTCGGCGGAGGGTCGCTGGGCGGCTGCCGCGGAGATCCTGGCCGATGTCATGCCGACGCTGACTCGGGTCGGCGGCTCGGCCGCACAACGCGAGATCGTGGAGGAGACGCTGCTCTTCTGCCTGGTCAGCAGCGGTCAGGCCGAACGCGCCCTAGCCCTGCTGGACCAGCGGCTCGACCGCCGCAGCTCCCCCTTGGACCGCCGCCGTCAGCGCTCGCTGAGCCCCGTCGGCGCCGACCTGTCGAGCTGAGGAGGGACGTGGCGAGCGACGCGGTGGAGATCGATGCCGGCGGGCGTACGGTCCGGGTCTCGAGCCCGGATCGGGTGATCTACGAGGCGACCGATTTCTCCGCCGAGGTCACCAAGCTGATGGTCGCCGAGTACTACGTCGCCGTCGAGGATGGACTGATGCGCGCGCTCCGCGAGCGCCCCGTCGCCCTCGAACGCTGGCCCAAGGGCGTACGCGAGGGAATGGTGATGTCGACCCGCGCGGACAGCCATGGCGACGCGTTCTACCAGAAACGGATGATGCGGGGGGCGCCCGACTACGTCGAAAGCACCCGCATCCTGTTCCCGTCGGGTCGGGTCGCGGACGAGATCTGCATGACCGAGATCGCCGTCGCCGCGTGGGCCGCACACATGGGGGCGATCACGTTCCACCCCTGGCCCACCCGCCGCGATGACAACGACCGCCCGGACGAGCTGCGGATCGACCTCGATCCGTTCGGCTCCGCAGGCTTCGCCGACGCTGTGCGAGTGGCCGGTGTGGCGCGTGAGCTGTTCGAGGAGCTGGGCATCCGCGCCTTTCCCAAGACCAGCGGCAAGCGTGGCATCCACGTATACGTACGCCTCGAACCCTCCTGGACCTTCACCGACGTACGCCACGGCGCCATCGCCTTCGCCCGCGAGCTCGAGCGGCGCACTGACGGCGTGACGACCGCCTGGTGGAAGGAAGAGCGCGGAGACAACGTGTTCATCGACTTCAACCAGAACTGCCGGGATCGTACGATCGCCTCGGCCTACAGCCTTCGGCCCGCGCCAGGCGCGACGGTGTCGACGCCAGTGAGCTGGGACGAGCTGTCGGAGCTCGACGGACCACGCACGTTCACGCTACACACCGTGCCGGACCGGCTGGCGTCCGGAGGTGACCCCTGGGCCGAGATCGACGACATCGCCCACTCGCTGCGGCCACTGCTCGACCTCTGGGACGCCGATCCGGTCGAGATGCCCTATCCCCCGGAGTACCCGAAGATGCCGGGCGAACCCAAGCGCGTGCAACCCAGCAAGGACACGCTCAACAAGGTGCGCGACTAGCCGGCCTGGCGCCAGCCAGGCATCGCGGCGTCCATCCACGCCACTCCGTCGGGCGGCAGCGTGCCGTGCGCGTCGGCGACCCTGGCCCACTCGCTGATGGCGACGGCGAACTTCGCGGGGTTGTAGACGTCCTCCTCCTTGGAGAACTGGTTGTTGCCGGCGTACGTCAGGATCGTGATGTTGGTGGGCTCGTGGATCGAGCCGTTGCCCGGATCCTGCATCCGGTTGAGGATCTCGCACACGATGCGTCCGCGCTCCTCGTCGATGACGTACCAGCTCGCAGGGAATGCCGGCATCCAGCAGCCGGGGATCGTCGTCATCGTGTTGATGATCCAGGTCCGGATCTCCTCGCGGCCGCTGAACGTTCCGTACGCGTGTTCGTCGTACGTGGCGTCCTCGGTGAACAGCTCGGCGAAGCGGTTCCAGTCACCCGTCTCGGCGGCGATCTCAACCTCCGCGCCGTAGTGCGCGAATGCCGCCTCCAGCTCGTCCCGACTCCATTGGCCCATCGCGGGAGTCTAGCGGCAGAACTGGAACGTGTTCTAGTGGCCGAGAGGTGGTACGTGCGTCGGCTGCCTAGAGTGGCTTCGTGGACCCCACGCCCGCACGTATGGACCTTGGCCGTCTCGTCTCACCGAGCGGCGACCTCGCGACCGAGGACGCGCAACAGCTCCGCCAGGACTTCACCAGGTTCATGATGCGCTACAAGTTCGGCATCGACGAGATCGTCACGAAGCTCTCGATCCTGCGTGACGAGTTCGCCCACCTGCACAATGACAACCCGATCGAGAACGTCTCCTCCCGGCTCAAGAATCCCGAAAGCATCATCGAGAAGATGGCCCGCAAGAAGTGCGAGCCGACGTTCGAGTCGATCGCCGAGCGGATCACCGACATTGCCGGGGTGCGGGTCACCTGCAGCTTCGTGTCAGAGGTCTATCAGGTGTTCGACCTGCTGACCGGTCAGGCCGACGTCCGTGTCGTCGATGTACGCGACTACATCAAGACGCCGAAGCCGAACGGCTATCGCAGCCTGCACGCGTTGGTCGAGGTGCCGGTCTTCCTCAGCGACGGGCCGGTCCCGGTGCTCGTCGAGGTGCAGCTGCGCACGATCGCGATGGACTTCTGGGCCAGCCTCGAGCACAAGATCCACTACAAATATCGCCAGGACGTACCGCAGTCACTTCTCGACGGTCTCAAGGATGCCGCCGACACCGCCGGGGCCCTCGATGACACCATGCAACGGCTGCACACCGAGGTCAGGACGGCCGGCGAGCTGCCGCCGGAACTCAAGGCGAAGCTCGCCGACAATCACGACCTGTCACCCGATGCGGAGTTCGTCGCGAAGCTGCGCCAGCTCGGTCACGGCTGACTCACGCCAGCACGTCGTCGAGGTCGTACTTCGCGACCTCCTCGAGCTGGCCGTAGCCGCACGACTTCGGATCACGATCGGGACGCCAGCGCTTGAACTGCGCTGTGTGCCGGAAGCGGTCGCCTTCCAT
>JAWWPE010000172.1:0-4607 GCA_033850895.1 Nocardioidaceae bacterium
GGCCGGGTTGCCGGACTTGAAGATGCCGGAACCGACGAACACGCCCTCGGCGCCGAGCTGCATCATCATCGCGGCGTCGGCCGGGGTGGCGATCCCGCCGGCGGTGAACAGGACCACCGGAAGCTTGCCGTTCTCGGCGACCTCCTTCACCAGCGCGTACGGAGCCTGGAGCTCCTTCGCCGCCAGGAAGAGCTCGTCCTCGGACATGTTCTGGAGGCGGCGGATCTGGCTGCGGATCTGCCGCATGTGCGTCGTGGCGTTGGAGACGTCACCGGTGCCGGCCTCGCCCTTGGAGCGGATCATCGCCGCGCCCTCGGTCAACCGGCGCAGCGCCTCGCCGAGGTTGGTCGCACCGCACACGAACGGCACGGTGAACTGCCACTTGTCGATGTGGTTGGAGTAGTCGGCCGGGGTCAGCACCTCGGACTCGTCGATGTAGTCGACACCGAGCGACTGCAGCACCTGGGCCTCGACGAAGTGACCGATGCGTGCCTTGGCCATCACCGGGATGCTGACGGCCTCGATGATGCCGTCGATCAGGTCTGGGTCGGACATCCGTGCGACGCCACCTTGGGAACGAATGTCGGCGGGCACGCGCTCGAGTGCCATCACCGCAACTGCGCCGGCGTCCTCGGCGATCTTGGCCTGCTCGGCGTTGACGACGTCCATGATGACGCCGCCTTTGAGCATTTCTGCCATGCCGCGCTTGACCCGCGAGGTGCCGACGGTCGTTGCTTCGTTGCTCACTGCGTTGTCCTTTGAGAAGTGCCGGGAAAGTCGTCTCCCAGTCTACTCGTGAGGTCGGACCTCAGCGTCGGGCGAGACCGAGCAGTGGACGCCGAGACGGTCGCCCCTCCGAGGCCGCATCGAGCAACTGGTCCAGGCGGGTGAGTTTCTGCCGGGTGCGACCCTGCTGCCGACCGGCCCGGCGCTCCGTCCGGTCGATCGCCCGCCAGCCACGTATGTCGATTGCGCGCGGCGCACGTCGGTTCACCAGCTCGGCGAATTGGCGTGCGGTACGGACTGCGTCGAGGCGGCCGGCGTTGAAGTCGGCGATCAGGTGTCCGACCGTCTCCTCGGCGCAGGACTTGTTCGTGCCGATGAAGCCGCTGGGGCCGCGCTTGATCCAGCCCACGACGTACGTGCCTGGGTTCGCCGCCACGCGTCCGCCCTCGTTGGGGATGACGCCCAGCACGTGATCAAAGGGCATACCCGGGACGGCCTTGCCGTAGTAGCCGATCGACCGGAGGACTAACCCCGCCTCGAGATCCTCGGACTGACCGGTGGCTTCCGCACGTACGAAGTCTCCGTCGGTCACGAGGGCGTTGGCTCTCACGCGTACGCCGGCGACTCGCTGGTCGCCGAGCAGCTCCGCAGGCGAAGCACAGAACCGGAAAACGATCCGGCGGGCGCCTGGGCGCGGCCTTCGGTCGACCGCCGATCGCAACGCCGCAAGCTTGCGCGCCACCATCGGATCGCTCACCGGCTCGTCGAGATCGGCACCCTCCACGACGAACTCGATGTCCTCATGGCTCAGCAGTCCGACGAGCTCGGGCAGGGTGAACGCCGCCTGAGCGGCACCGCGGCGGCCGAGCAGCACGACTTCGCGGACGGCGCTCTGCCGCAATGCCTCCAGTGCGTGATCGGCGATGTCCGTCGTCGCGAGCCGATCGGGGCCAACGCTCAGGATGCGGGCGACGTCGAGTGCCACGTTGCCGTTGCCCACGATGACTGCGCGCTCACCGCTCAGGTCGAACGCCCGATAAGCATGATCGGGGTGGCCGTTGTACCAGGCCACGAAGGTCGTCGCAGTCTCGCTGCCCGGCAGGTCGACGCCCGCGATGTCGAGCGCACGATCCTGCGAGGCGCCGGTCGCATAGAGGACGGCGTGGTGGTGGGTGAGCAGCTCGTCGTGGCTCAGATCCCTGCCGACCTCGACGTTGAGCAGGTAGCGGAACCCGGGCTGATCCTCGATCTTGCGGAACAGGACGTCGATCGCCTTGGTGCTCTCGTGATCGGGCGCCACGCCAGCGCGTACGAGACCGTGCGGCGTGGGAAGCCGGTCGATCACCGTGACCGCGACTCCCGGCTGCTTCAGCAGCTCATCGGCGGCATACAGCGCGGCCGGTCCGGAGCCGACGATCGCGACCCGGAGGTTGTCGATCGAGTCATCCACCCGCGCGACAGGGACGACTGGTGCCTGGATCGGATAGTCCCGACCCTCGGCGAAGAACAACGCATTGATGTCGACGAACGGCAGCTGCGCTGCCGCGACCTTGACGTCCGGGACGATCGCGCCGACGGGGCAGGCGCTGACGCACGCGCCGCAGTCGACACATGACTTGGGGTCGATGTAGAGCATCTCGGCGAGACCGAAATCAGGCTCGTCGGGAGTCGGATGGATCGCGTTGACCGGGCACGCGAAGACGCACGAGGCGTCGCCGCAGCAGGCCTGCGTGACGACATGGGACACCGAGGACTCAGCTCGTCACGAAGTTGACCGGCGGCTCGCTGCGGTAGCGCGAGGGACGGCCGTCGATCTTGCACAGGCGCCACATCAGCCGCGAGCTGCGGGTCATCAGACCGGACTGCTCGGCCAGCATCCGAGCGTCGCCGAACATCTCCTGCAGACGCGCACGAGACTCCGGAGCCTTCCAGTACAGCTCTTTCATGACCTTGCGGGGGATGCCGAACTTCTTCCGGAACGACCGCGGCGGAATCATGATCAGGTCAGCGCCGGTGCGCATGATGATCGGGAACAGCATCGACACGATGAATCGGTTGAACCAGCCGAGATTCGGACCGTGCCGCTTGATGAACTCGTGGGCGAAGGAGATGTGCCGCGCCTCCTCGGCGACGTGGATCTCCATGATCCGCGACATCACCGGCGGCAGGTCCTTGCCGGCTCGCAGGATGCCCTTCTGGGTGTGATCGATCGGCTCCTCGCCGGCCAGGACACCGATGAAGAACGTGACCGGGAACGCCGAGGCCGCCGACGGGATCAGCCAGGAGATCCGGCGCATCAGCCACGGCATGCCCGGGACGTCCGCGCCGATCCGGTTGATCGATTCCTGGAACATCTGGTTGTGGTGGCACTCCTCGGTCGCTTCGTGCATCAGGTAACGGAACTCCGGCGAGCCGTTGCGGAGCTCGAAGCAGTACGCCATGATGCCGCGGATCAGGATGTTCTCGAACTGGACGCCGACGCGCAGGACATTCGCCTGCCGCCACAGGCCGATCTCGATCTGCCGCTCCAGCGACTGGGCCTGGTACCACGGGTGCGACCCGAGCGGGTCGACGTTGGCGGGGAGGACCCACCGCGCGTCATCACGACGGATCTGGAAGTCAGGGTGCTCCCACGGCACGTCCACGAACGCATCGAAGTGGTGCTCGACCGAAGCCACGGAGAGCCCGTGCAGGATCTCGGCGTACTGATCGGCGCTGGCGGCCTGCGGGATCTCCGGGAGCTCTGCCGAATGGTTCTCAAGTGTCTGAGTCATTCCGCCAGCATGCGCCATACCTCGGGTATGTGTCAACGACGATGTGCCATCGGGCGTGTCACATATGGCCGGACGGCGCGCGGGGATGCAAAAAGGGCCCCGCACCGAGTCGGTGCGGGGCCCTTCCCGAGTGGTCAGGCGTTGCTGCGCGAACGCTTGCGCGACGCGAACGCGATGCCCGAGGCGGAGACGACGCCCCCGCCGACGAGGAGCCAGGTCAGGTCCATGCCGTCCGTCTCCTCCTGCGGGGCTGCCGCGGCGACCTCCTCGACCGGAGCCGAGGCGTTGCACTCCAGGTCATGCGTCAGGCAGGCATCGGGCACCGTGATGGCCGACTCGGTGTTTCCCGCCTTGGCGTCAGTGCCGGCCGGCGCGTGGTGCGCGGTCTGCTGACCGCCGGGGTTGGCGGTGGGCTGCGCCGGCTTCGGCTGGTTCGGCTTGGGCTGGGCCGGCTTCGGCTTCGGGATGGCGAGGTCGCCGGGACCCTTCGGGGGCTTGGGTTGCGGCTTGGGAGCCTTGTCCTTCGGGCCCGGGTGCGGGTCGGGGGTGGGGATGCCGATGGGCGGTTGCGGACCGGGGAAGGCCATCGCCGAACCGGGCGTCAGTGTCAGGGCAATTGTCGCCAGCGGTGCGGCGACGATCAGGTTGCGAATGGTGCGCTTCATGTCATTTCTCCTGTGTTGGGTGGCGGTGCTGTGAATGTCTGTGTGTTGCTTGCAGGTAGGAGCACCGGGCCCCAGAAGTCCTTACAACTTTTCCGAAGAATCTTTTCGACGTACGCAAAAGGGCGCTGGAGCGAACCCGCTCCAGCGCCCTTCGTACGTCCGTGGTGACTCAGCCGGGACAGGGATCGACCGTGATGCGGACGGCCGGACCGGTGGTCTTGTTGCCACGCTTGTCGGTCGCCACGACCCGCATCGTGACCTTGCCGCCCACCGTGAACGGGCCCATCTGGCCGGCCCAGTGCGCTCCGGATCGCGACATCCGGACCGAGTCGGATCCGCTGGGTCCGCTCCAGAGCAGGATCACCGAGCTGAGCCCGCTCTCGTCGGTGACGGTCGCCTTGACCGGGACCGAGCAGGATGGGTTGGCTGGGGTGCTGGGGCG
>JAWWPE010000198.1:0-4936 GCA_033850895.1 Nocardioidaceae bacterium
CGGGCAGCGCGGCTTCAAGAGCCGCCAGCTCCTCGGCGGTCGGGCGCCGGTCGACCCCGTAGATCGGCGCCTCCTGATCGCCCGCCCGCGGCTCGAAGACCCGTCCGGTCTCAACAAGGCGTACGTCATGATGTCCGCGCCCGATGTTGAGCACGAGGGCCTTCAACAGGCCCGTGAGCAATGTCGTGGTGAGGCCCGGCTCTTCGGCCGACAAGGGGTTCTCCAGCAGCACCTGGTGGCGCCGCGGATCGTCCTCGGGAAGTCCGAGCCGCTGCCAGTCGGCCGGGCCCGCGAAGGGGAACGTCTTGACCTCGGTCAGTCCGTCCCCGGCCAGCACCATGCCAGCCCGGCGCCGCAGCCGCTGGGTCTTGGTGAGTCCGCGCCCGGCAGGAGCCGCAGGCAGGACGGACGGAACCTGGTCGTAGCCGACGACTCGGAGGACTTCCTCGACGAGGTCATAGGGATCGTTGATGTCGAAACGCCAGCTCGGCGGGGTGACGGTGAGGGTGCCGTGGTCGAGTGCCACCTCACAGCCATTGCCCTCAAGCGCCTCCACCACGGCGGTCGCGTCGATGTCGACGCCGGAGACCCGAGACGGCAGATCCACCGGTGCGGTGACGGATGGTCGTGCCGGCGCGCTGCCGACCACGGTCAGTCCGTCTTCGATGACTCCGCCGCCATGCTCGACGAGCAGCTCGGCGACGCGCTGGGTCGCTCGTGCGGGCAGGGCGGGATCGACGCCGCGCTCATAGCGCTTCGAGGCCTCCGACGGCAGCTTGTGCAGCCGGGCTGTCCGGGCGATCATCGGTGCCTTCCAGTGCGCGGCCTCGATGAGTATGTCGGTCGTCGAAGCCGAGAGCTCGGTCTCCTCGCCGCCCATCACGCCGGCCAAGCCGATCGGTCCGCGGTCATCGGTGATGACGGTGTCGTCGGACGACAGGGACCGAACCATGCCGTCGAGGGTGGTGAGCTTCTCGCCCTCGGTGGCGCGGCGTACGACGATCGGCCCTTGCAGCTTCGACCGGTCGTAGCCGTGGATCGGGTGGCCGATCTCGAGCATGACGTAGTTGGTGATGTCGACCGCCAGCGAGATCGAGCGCATACCGGCCTGCTCGATGCGTTGGACCATCCACCTGGGAGTCGGCCGGGCAGGGTCGAAGCCGGTGACCGCGCGAGCCGCGAAGACCGGGCAGGCATCGGAGTCGTCGACCCGGATCGGGTAGCCCTCCCCCGAGCTGACCACTTCGATGTCCGCAGGATCGGTGAAGTCCACGTCGTAGGCGAGCGCGGTGTCGCGCGCAACGCCCCGGAGGGACAGGGCGTACGCCCGATCGGGGTTGACCTCGAGGTCGAGCACCTCAGAACCGAGTCCGAGCAGGTCGATGGCGTCGTCGCCGACTTCCGCGTCGCCCGCGGGAATGACGATGATGCCGCTGGCGTCGCCGCCGACACCGAGCTCGGCGCCGGAGCAGATCATCCCGTCGGACACGTGGCCGTATGTCTTGCGCGCAGCGATCTCGAAGCCACCGGGGAGCACGGCACCCGGCAGAGACACCACGACGAGGTCGCCCTCGACGAAGTTGTGCGCGCCGCAGACGATCCCGCGGCCACCGTCTTCGTCGTTGTGCTCGGCACCGACGTCGACCCGGCACCAGTTGATCGTCTTGCCGTTCTTCTGCTCTTCCTTGACCAAGGAGAGCACGCGTCCGACGACGAGCGGTCCGACGACCTCGCCACCGCCGATGATCTCCTCGAGCTTGAGGTCGAATGCGGTCAGGCGCGCGGCCAGCTGCTCGGTCGTCACATCTGCCGGGAGCTCGACCAGCTCGCGCAGCCACTCCACGGGTACCCGCATCAGAGCTCAACTCCGAACGGCTCGGTGAAGCGTATGTCGCCGTCGAACAGATCGCGCAGGTCGGCGATGTCATAGCGAGACGTGATGGTGCGGTCCAGACCGATGCCGAACGCGAAGCCGGAGTAACGATCGGGGTCGACACCACAGGCGATCAGGACCCGCGGGTTGACGACCCCGCAACCGCCCCACTCGACCCAGCCCTCGCCCTTGCAGGTGCGGCAATCCGCTACCGCGTCGGGCTCGTTGTGGCACACGTAGCAGAGCAGATCCATCTCGGCGCTCGGCTCGGTGAACGGGAAGTACGACGGCCGGAAGCGGGTGGTCATTCCGCCGCCGTAGATGGCCTGGGCCAGGTGATCAAGGGTGCCCTTGAGGTGCGCCATGGTGAGTCCCTCGTCGATCGCCAGACCCTCGACCTGGTGGAACACCGGTGAATGGGTGGCGTCGAGCTCGTCGGTGCGGAACACCCGCCCGGGGCACACGACGTAGATCGGCGGGGTGCGGGTCAGCATGGTGCGGGCCTGGACCGGCGAGGTATGCGTGCGAAGCACCATCGCCGCCTTCTCGGGCGAGACCCAGAACGTGTCCTGCATCGTGCGGGCGGGATGATCCGGTCCGAGGTTGAGCGCGTCGAAGTTGAGCCACTCGGCCTCGACCTCCGGCCCTTCGGCGACTTCCCAGCCCATCGCGACGAAGATGTCGCCGACGTGTTCATGGATCGTCGTCAGCGGGTGGCGGGCACCCCTCGGCTCAACGTCCCACGGCAGCGTCACGTCGACCGTCTCGGTGACCAGGGCGGCCTCCTCCTCGACGGCTTCAAGCTCGGTCGTACGCGCTTCGAGGGCCTGGTTGATCGCGCCGCGCGCCTGGCCGACGCGCTGGCCGGCCTCCTTGCGGGCCTGTGGCTGCAGCGCGCCGATCTCCCGGTTGGCGAGGGCGAGCGGTGACCGGTCGCCGGCGTGCTCGATGCGTACTTGCTTGAGCTCTTCGAGGTTGCCCGCGGCAGCGATCGCACCCAACGCGGCGTCACGTGCGCCCTCGACCTGGTCGGCGCGGAGCGGCGTGACTTCGACCGGGTCGTACTCAGAGTTGGGGGCGGACATGCCAGCCTTCCGGAACGTGCGAGCGGGAACACCTGAGTTTATCGGTCGCCAACGGACCGGAGGTCAGTCGGTCAGCGCGTCGGGCTCATTGATCGGGAACCACACCCGGATGTTGGCTCCACCGTCCGCCCCGTCGGTGATGGTGATGCTGCCCCCGTGCTCGACGACGATGCCGCGCACGATGTACATGCCCAGGCCACTGCCTGCGCCCGAACCGGCGCGCCAGAACCTGCTGAAGACGCGCTGGCGCATCTCCTCGGGGATTCCGGGGCCGTTGTCGACCACCTCGAGGACCACGCCCGGCTCCTCGTCGGCGTCAGTGGTGTTCTGTACGACGACCTGGCGCAGGCCGAAGCCGTGGCGCAACGCGTTCTCGACCAAGTTGGTGACGACCTGCGTCATCCGGTCGCTGTCGCCCCAGATCAGGTTGAGGTCGTCGCCGATGCTGATCTCGAACGGGTCGGCCGAACCTCCGGAGATGTTGGTGAGGACGTGCCGGACGATCTCGTCGAGCTTGACCGGACCGCGCTTCAGCGTCAGTCGTCCCGCGTCGATGCGGGCGGCGTCGAGCAGCTCGGTGATCAGCCGGCTCAGCCGGTCAGCGTCGGCATCCACGGTCTCGAGCATGAACCGGCGCTGCTCCTCGGAGAACTTGTCCCATTTGCTCAGCAGCGTCGACGTGAACCCCTTGATGCCGGTCAGGGGTGATCGGAGCTCATGCGCGACGGTGGCCACCAGATCGGAGCGCTCGCGGTCGCGCTGGTTGCGGATGCGCGCGTTGCGGACGCTGACCACGACCTTCTGCACCGGGCCGGCCGGACGATCACGTATCAAGGACGCGGTGATGAGGTACTCGCTGCCCTTGGGGGACCACCACGCCATCTCGGAGATTCGGGTCCGGGTCGCGATGCCGTCATAGGGGCGGATGCAGTCGTACCAGGAGTTGCCGTTGAGGTCATCGAATGGAACGGCATCGGCCAGATGCATCCCCAGCATCTCGTCTCCGACGGCGCGCGCCATGATCTTGATTCGGCTGTTGACGTACTCCACTGTGCCGTCGGGCCCGGCAATGATGATGCCGTCGGGGAAGTCGTCTAGGTCCACGAGGGAAGAATCTAGTCCTTATGTACTAGTTCGCACGAGTCCGGTGGATGACTCATCAACTACGTGTTGCGCGCCTGAGCCGTCGCATAGAGGCATACCGCCGCCGCGGTGGCCAGGTTGAGACTCTCCGCGCGACCGTAGATCGGCACCGCGACGACCCGGTCGGCCAAGGCCCGGACATCCGCGGGCAGACCCCAGGCCTCGTTGCCCATCAGCCACGCCGTGGGTCTGGCGAGCCCCAACCCGGAGTCGTAGAGACTGACGTCTCCCCCGCCGTCTGCGGCAAGGACCTGCATCCCGCCGGCCCGCAGACGGCTCAACGTGGCGGGGACGTCCTTGTCGATCACGATCGGCACGTGGAAGACACTGCCGACCGTCGCGCGTACGGACTTGGGGTTGAACGGATCGACACTGTCGCCGACGAAGACCACGCCATCGGCTCCCGCCGCATCGGCACAGCGGATGACGGCACCGGCGTTGCCGGGATCCCGGATGTCGGCACACACGACGAGGAACTCGGGCTGCGTGGCCAGCAGGGCATCGAGGGCGATGTCCACCGTTGTGCAACGCGCGGCCAGTCCTTGGGGCTGCACCGTGTCGGTGATCGCGGCGACCACGTCATCGGTCACCACGTGCCAGGGCACACCCGCTCGGTCAGCCACATCGCGGAGGTCGGCGTGCTGCTCGCTGGCCTCGACACCGGCAAAAACCTCAAGCGTGGCACCCGGAACCGTGAGCGCTTCGCGTACGGCCTGCGGACCCTCGGCGAGGAACTCACGCTCGCTGGCGCGGAACGCACGAGTGGCGAGCCGCCTGGCGTGCTTCACGCGTCCTGATCGGACGGTGAGCTCGCCTGGCGTGCTCGCCACAACGT
>JAWWPE010000237.1:0-2602 GCA_033850895.1 Nocardioidaceae bacterium
ACGATCCGGGTCACCGGCTCCACCAAGGGCCTGTACGCCGGCTCCAGCGCGACCGCGACGATCACCGTCAAGCAGGTGACCAACGTGCTCACGGTCCCGACGCGAGCGGTCACCAGCTCCGGAGGCAAGACGTACGTGACGCTGGTGCGCAACGGCAAGCACGTGAAGACCGCGATCATGATCGGCCAGACCTTCGGTGCCCAGACTGAGGTGACCGTGGGCGTGAAGGCCGGTGACGTCGTGCTGCTCGGGAGCTTCACGCCGCCGACCGGCAGCGGCGGCTCGACCGGCAACCGTCAGGGTGCCTTCCCGCAGGGCGGCCAGGGTGGCACCGGCGGGTTCGGCGGCTTCGGCGGGGCGCCGCAGTGAGCAGCATGGCGACGGAGCCGATCATCGCGCTCCGCGACGTGCACAAGACCTACGACACCGGAGCCGTCCCGGTGCACGCGCTGCGCGGCATCGACGCGCAGATCGAGTCCGGGGAGTACGTCGCGATCATCGGCCCGTCGGGCTCCGGCAAGTCCACCCTGATGCACATCCTCGGCTGCCTCGACGTCCCGACCGACGGCGCCTACCTGCTCGAC
Source organism: Nocardioidaceae bacterium (assembly GCA_033850895.1). Taxonomy (GTDB): domain Bacteria; phylum Actinomycetota; class Actinomycetes; order Propionibacteriales; family Nocardioidaceae; genus Aeromicrobium. The sequence goes on from JAWWPE010000237.1 coordinate 585, forward strand.
GGTCAGGACGTGAGCGCGATGGGCGAGAGCGACCTGGCATCCGTGCGCAACGCGAAGATCGGCTTCGTCTTCCAGCAGTTCAACCTGCTGGCGTCGCTCACCGCGGCGCGCAACGTCGAGCTGCCGCTCGTGTACGCAGGCAGGTCCGTGCCCGAGCGCCGCGAGCGGGCGCTGGCGGCACTCGACCGGGTCGGCCTCAGCGACCGCGCCGCCCACCGCCCCGGCGAGCTGTCGGGCGGCCAGCAGCAGCGGGTCGCCGTGGCGAGGGCGCTGGTCACCGAGCCGAGCATGATCCTGGCCGATGAGCCGACCGGCAACCTCGACTCCCACTCGACCGCTGACATGCTCGGCCTGTTCCGCGAGCTGCACGCGAGCGGCCGGACGATCGTGCTGATCACGCACGAGCCCGACGTCGCCCGCGAGGCCGACCGGGTGCTGACCATCCGCGACGGCGAGCTGGTGGCCGGATGAGCCTGCTCGAGACGCTGCGCACCGCCGGCGAGGCGATCCGCAGCCACCGGCTCCGCTCGCTCCTGACGATGCTCGGGATCGTGATCGGCATCTCGTCGGTGATCGTCACCGTCGGTCTCGGCCAGGGCGCCCAGAACGAGGTGCGCAAGCAGATCGACGCGCTGGGCTCGAACCTGCTGATCGTCTCCCCCGGCAGCAGCACCAGCACGTCCGGGGTGCGCGGTGGCTTCGGCTCGGCCTCGACGCTCACGCTCAGCGACGCGACCGCGATCGGGAACCGAGACGCCGTACCGGACGTCTCGCTCGTGGCGCCCACCACCTCGACCTCGACCGCGTTCACGGCCGGCACCACGAACTGGACGACCCAGCTGGTGGGCACCACCACGACCTGGCCGACGGTCCGCTCGCGGACCCTCGCCTCGGGTCGCTTCTTCACCGCTGCCGAGCTCGCCGCGGGTGCGCCGGTCGTGGTGCTCGGACCGGACACGGCCAGCGAGCTGTTCACCCGGGGAGACCCGGTGGGGCAGACGGTCTCCGTCGACGGCACGACCCTGACGGTGATCGGCGTGCTCGACGCCTCCGGCAGCACGTCGACGACGACAAGCGAGGACGACCAGGCCGTCGTACCTCTCACGACGGCGCAGCGGCTGAACGGTTCCACGAGCACCGCGGTGTCGTCGGTGTACGTCGAGGCGGCAACGGCGGCCACCCTGTCCGCGGCGTACCAGGAGGTCCACGCGCTGCTGCTGAACCTGCACGACGTCACCAGCACGTCGCCCGACTTCAGCATCGCGACCCAGGACTCGCTGCTCAAGACCGCCAACTCGACGAACAAGACGCTGACCGTGCTGCTCGCCGGTGTCGCCGGGATCTCCCTGCTGGTGGGCGGCATCGGGGTCATGAACATCATGCTGGTCTCGGTCACCGAGCGCGTCCGTGAGATCGGCCTGCGCAAGGCGCTAGGCGCGACCCCGGCCGCGATCCGCCGCCAGTTCCTGCTCGAGGCCTCGATCCTCGGGCTGCTCGGCGGGCTGATCGGCGCCGGGCTCGGCGTCGGCATCGCCCTCGTGCTCCCCGGGCTCATCTCCCAGCCCGTCACCGTCTCCGCCACGGCCACCGCCGTCGCCGTCGTCGTCGCCCTCGGGCTCGGCGTGGCGTTCGGCGTCTACCCGGCCAGCCGGGCCGCCGCCCTGACCCCGATCGACGCACTCCGAAGCGAGTGAGAAGGAGCCCCACCATGAAGCCCGTCCGTCTAACCCTCCTGCCCGCCGTCGCCGCCGTCCTGCTGCTCACCGTCAGCGACTGTGGGTCCACCGGCACGACGGCCGCCACCACGACCGGTGGTGGCGGCACCGAGTCCGGGGCGACTCCCCCGGCCGGCGGTGCCGGTGGCGGCCGGGTGCCCGGTGCCAATGGCGAGATCGTCGACGTCTCCGGACGGACGATGCAGGTGCAGAGTGCAGGCTTCGGTGGCCAGAGCACGACCCAGAACGCCGTGACCTGGACCGCGGGGACCGTGTTCACCCGGCAGGCGACCGGCAAGCTGT
>JAWWPE010000252.1:0-3657 GCA_033850895.1 Nocardioidaceae bacterium
ACGTTCGGAGCTCGGCAAGTGGTCGGGCGCGGCCTCGGCATGAGCACGGCGCTCTCCGGCCGCCCCAAGGCCGGAGGGCTGCCCGTGCCGTTCGCGTGCGAGGACGACGGAGGCGCGCTCGACCATGCCCACGTGGTGAAGCGTCGAGCGATCCGCTGCGCGTTGAGCCGGATCTGCGGCATCTGCGGGGAGACCCTGACCCGGCCGATCGCGTTCTTCGGGCCGGTCGCCGAGTGGGACGCCGGACTGTTCACGTTTCCGCCGACCCATCACGAGTGCGCGCGGGAGGCCCTCGACCTGTTCGTGCCGCTCGGAGGTCGTCACCTCGGGCAGGCCGAGGCACCCCTCCAATGGGCGCTGGTCACGACCGGCGGCTTCGACCTGATCCGGCCGACGCGTCGTGGCGGTGCGGTGTCGTTCCGGCCCAACTCGGTGATCGAGACCGTCCTGATCGACTGATCGTCAGACCGGTCAGTCGGTCGGGGTCAGCAGGAACAGCGGGATCAGCCGATCGGTCTTGGTCTGGTAGTTGGCGTAGTCCGGCCAGGCCTCCACCGCACGGTCCCACCACACGGCGCGTTCGTCGCCCGAGAGCTCGCGCGGTGTGTAGTCCTTGCGTACGGCGCCGTCCTGCAGCTCGACGAGCGGGGCGTCGACGATGTTGTAGTACCAGGTCGGATGCTCGGGGGCGCCGCCCTTGGAGCCGACGACGACGTACTCGCCGCCGTGCTCGACCCGCATCAGCGGCGTCTTGCGGATCTTGCCCGACTTCGCGCCGAGCGTGGTCAGCACGATGATGGGCTTGCCCCGCAGCAGGTTGCCCTCGACACCATTGGTGCGTTCGAACAGCTCAGACTGCTCGCGCGACCAGTCGACGGGGCTGGGTGCATATTCTCCGGTCAAAGGCATACGTCCATCGTGGCACCCGGCTGGTAACGGTAGGGCTCAGCCGAGGCTGCGCGCGAAGAGCGCCTCGAGCTCGCGGAAATGCCGCTCCGTCCCCGCCTCGTCGTATGCCCCGCCGTCGGCCATCGTGTAGCCGTGCGAGGCGCCCTCGAAGACCTCGGAGGTGTACGTGACGCCAGCCTCGTCGAGCGCGGCCTCAAGGTTCGCGATGGCCTCGGCGGGGTTGGAGCGGTCCTGGTCGGCGTGGCCGAAGAACAGCTCCGCACGCGCGTTCGGCACCGAGTGGTGCGGGCTGTCGGGGGCATCGGTCGCGAGCCCGCCGGCGTGGAAGACCCCGGTCGCCGCGACCAGGTCCGGGCGACGGCAGGCCGCCAGGAAGGCCAGCCGGCCGCCCATGCAGTAGCCGGTGACGCCAATGTCGCCTGCCCTCGACGTCGGCAGGTCTTGCAAGGCCCCGACGTATGCCTCGAGGTCGGCCGCCGACTGGTCGGACGTGTGCGCGCGGACCCGCTGCATCGCGCCCACGAAGAACCTCTCGCGGTTCTCCGGCACCCTCAGGTCCTCGGTCGGCGCCAGCTCTGCGGCCGTACCGTCGCGGTAGAAGACGTTCGGCACCAGCGCCGTGTAGCCCCACCCGGCGATCCGATCGGCCATCTCCTTGGTGCGCGGACGCAGTCCGATCGCGTCGATGTAGAACAACACCGGCGGATACCGGCCGTCGCCGGGACTCGTCACGTACGCCTCCGCGACGCCGTCCACCGTGGTGACCTCGATCATCTGGTTGCGCATGGAACCATCTTGCCGCGTCGCCCGTCGTGGGCCGGCGCGGCATCATGGCCCCATGGACTACATCAAGCTCGGCGACAGTGGCCTGGAGGTCTCGGCGGTCATCCTCGGGTGCATGAGCTACGGCGAACCCGACCGTGGCCCGCACGAGTGGAGCCTCGGCGAGGACGCCAGTCGACCGTTCATCCAGCAGGCGCTCGACGCCGGCATCACCACGTTCGACACGGCCAACGTCTACTCGGCCGGCAGCAGCGAGGAGATCGTCGGGCGCGCGCTCAACGACTTCGCGCAGCGGGACGAGGTCGTCATCGCCACCAAGGTGCACGGCCGGATGCGGCCCGGTCCCAATGGCGCCGGCCTCTCGCGCGCGGCGATCATGACCGAGATCGACCACAGCCTGCGCCGGCTCGGCACCGACTACGTCGACCTGTACCAGATCCACCGCTGGGACCCTCATACGCCGATCGAGGAGACGATGGAGGCCCTGCACGACGTCGTGAAATCCGGCAAGGCTCGCTACATCGGTGCCTCGTCGATGTATGCCTGGCAGTTCGCGAAGGCCCAGCACGTCGCCGACCTCGGCGGCTGGACCCGGTTCGTCTCGATGCAGGACCAGTACAACCTCATCCAGCGCGAGGAGGAGCGCGAGATGCTGCCACTGTGCCTCGACCAGGGCGTCGGCGTCATCCCGTGGAGCCCGCTGGCCCGTGGCCGGCTGACCCGCGACTGGGACGACGCCAGCACCGCGCGCAGTGGCACCGACAAGTTCGGCCAGACCCTCTACACCCAGGCCGAGGAGTCCGATCGGGCCATCGCCACGGCGGTCGCCTCGATCGCCTCCGCGCGCGGAGTCAGCCGTGCGCAGGTGGCCCTCGCGTGGGTCCGGCAGCAGGAGGCGGTCACGGCGCCGATCGTCGGGGCGACGAAACCCCAGCACCTCACGGACGCCGTCGCTTCGGTGGAGTTGCGTCTCGACGAGGACGAGTTGAAGCAGCTGGAGAGTCCGTACACGCCTCGGCTGCCCGAGGGGTTCTAGGGGACCGGCATGGAGATCCGCGCGGAGCTCCCTGCGGACCGGGCTGCCTGCCTGGCGCTGGTGACTGCGGCGTTCCAGAAAGCTGCCGGCGTCGAACCGATCGAGACGGGCCTGATTCGCGAGCTGTTCGAGAGCCCGGCGTACCTCCCGGACCTGTCGATCGTCGCGGAGTCGGCCGGCGAGGTGGTCGGGCACGTCATCACGACCCGGGCCTCGGTCGGCGAGCAGCCGTCCCTCGGCCTCGGGCCGATCTCGGTGGCGCCGGGCCACCAGAGGGAGGGCATCGGTTCGGCACTGATGCGCGCGACGATCGAGCTGGCCACCGCTCGCGGTGAGGCGACGATCGTCCTGCTGGGCGATCCGGACTACTACGAACGGTTCGGATTCGTACGTGCTGACGCCCTCGGCATCGAGCCGCCCGAGGACTGGGGCCGGTTCTTCATGGTGCTGCCGCTGGTCGATCAACCGGTGCCGAAGGGACGGTTCGAGTACGCCGAACCGTTCCGCAAGCTCTGATCTTCCACGACCGAAATTGTCGGTGGTGACGGCAAGAATCGAGCTATCGCCACCGGGCATCCAGGCGCCGTGGCCAGACGATTCGAGGCTTCCATGGACTGCAAGATCGAGCTCATCTTCGTACCCGTCACCGATGTCGACCGGGCCCGCGACTTCTATGTCGACCAGGTCGGATTCCACCTCGATCACGACATCCGGGTCGACGAAAACATGCGGTTCGTGCAGGTGACGCCGGTGGGCTCAGCCTGTTCGATCGCATTCGGTCAGGGGCTCAGCGAAGCCATGGCACCGGGCACCCAGAAGGGCATCCAGGTCGTCGTCGACAGCGCCGAGGCCGCCCGTGCCGAGCTGGTCTCCCGGGGCGTGGAGGCCACCGAGCTCGACGTGCAGCCGTGGGGCACGTTCACGACATT
>JAWWPE010000270.1:0-3276 GCA_033850895.1 Nocardioidaceae bacterium
TAGGCAGGCTGGCGGTCGCGGATGCGGGCGCTGGTGGCGTGCGCCGCCTCGAGGAGGGCCGGTACGAATGCCTTGTGCTCCAGCACACAGCCGGCGTGACCGCACTGCGCCTCGTGGACCGTGGCACCGGGGATGCGCGCGGCCAGATCGAACTGACGATCCGGAGGGATCACATGATCATTGGCGGTCACCACGACCGCGGTCGGCACGTCGATGTGCGGCAACCACGGCCTGGAGTGGTGGCGGCCTAGCGAGGCGACGGCCTGGCCGACCGCCCAACCGCTGGTCGAACGCCACTGCCGCATTGCCCAGCGGGCGGTGTCGGAATTGTCGGAGTCGATCGCCTCGACCGCGGCCGTGCTCGCCCGGCGGACCACCCGTGACCGCGACAGCGTCGAGCTCAGGCTCATGCCCAGTCCCATGCCGGCGTGGAACACGCGCTCACGCCCGTTGGTGCGGAAGTGGGCGGTGCTGGCGGCGAGGATCAATCCGCCGACCACGTCGGGGTGCTGGCGCCATACGCGCTGGGCGATGACCGAGCCCATCGAGTAGCCGGCGATGATCGGCCGATCCAGACCGAGGGCGTCGATCACCGCAGCGACGTCGTCGGCGCAGTCGGAGATCAGGAACTGCTCGGACGTGATGCCGCGACCGTGCCAGCGCTGGTCGAAGACGATGACGCGATAGCGCTTGGCGAGGTGTGGGATGACCGGGAACCAGGTGAGCAGGCCGGTGCACCCGACGGCGTGGAGCAAGACGATGGCCGGGGCGTCGGGGGTGGGTCCGGGTACGTCGGTGAGCCAGGTACGACCGCGTCGGGGGAGCTTCAGCCAACGACCTTCCGGCAGGTCGACCTCGGGCAGATCGAACAGATCCCAGGTGGAGGGATCGGGCAGGACGTACTTGACCGCGCTGAGTGGTAGCTGCACCGCTTTGCGCACGGATACTCCTCTGGGTCGGACTCCCACAAGAGTAGAACACGTTATAGTTTCGGACGTAGGAACACCCCGAAGGAGACGATCTGCGTGGAATCGGTGCTCGACGAGGTCCGCTCCGTCATCGGCGATGTGCTCGACAAGGGTGATGGTTCCTGGCGCGCGGTTCACGAGGCGGGGCTGCTGTCCCTGGCCGCGCCGGAGCAGTACGGCGGCGAGGGCCTGGGCCTGACCGAGATCGCGGTGCTGCTGCACGAGGTCGGCCGGCGCGCGGCGGAGCTCCCGCTGTGGGAGACGCTGGCCTGCGGCCTGCTGCCGCTGGTGCGTTCCGGCTCTGACGCGCTGCAGGCCGAGCTGATCCCCAAAGTGCTGGGCGGCGAGCTGATGTTCGCGCCCGCTCTCGGTGAGCAGGGTGCGGCCTTGCCGCTCAAGCCAGCGACGACATGTGACGGCAAGGCGGTCACCGGCACCAAGATCGGCGTGCCCGTGCTGGACGGCGCGACACTGTTGCTGGTCTCGGCGACGAACGGCGAGGGAGACGCGGTCGTCGCGATCGTCGACCCGACCGGGCCGGGCGTGACCCGCACGGACACGTGGACCTCCCGCGGCGCGACCGAGGCCACCTACGTCTTCGACGCCGCCCCGGTGACCGGGGAGCTCGACGCCGAGGTCGTACGCGATCACGCGATCGCGGGCCTGACCGCGCTGGGCGCCGGACTCGTCGAGGGTGCCCGTGACCTGACCGCGGGATACATCCGCGACCGCCGCCAGTTCGGCCGCGCCCTCGCGGAGTTCCAGGCCGTTGCGCAGCAGATCTCCGACGTCTACATCGCCTCGCGGACGTTCACGCTGACCGCCACCGAGGTGGTGCGCCGCCTCGACGCGGGGGATCCGCCCGCCGACGACCTCGCGATCGCGGCGTTCTGGTTCGCCGATCGCGCCTCGAGCACGATGCAGACCTGCCAGCACCTGCACGGCGGCATGGGCGTTGACGAGACGTACGCCATGGCGGGCTACTTCGCCGGGGTGCGCGATGTCGTCCGCCACCTCGGCGGTCCGGCCGCCCTCACTGAGGTGCCGATCACCGAGACGGCGGGCAAGAACGCCGAGCTCAGCCCCGAGCAGATCGCCTTCAAGCAGGAGGCGCGCGCCTATCTCAGCACGTTGGAGAGTGACGCCGACAAGGACGAGATGCGTTCCAACCGGCACGGCCCGGCCTATCACCGGCTGATCAAGCAGATGGGTGCGGATGGCTGGATGGGTGTCGGCTGGCCCAAGGAGTACGGCGGCCAGGGCCGCGGCGTCATCGAGCAACAGGCGTTCGTCAACGAGGCGGCCAGGGCTGACGTGCACCTGCCGTCGGTGACGTTGCAGACGGTCGGGCCGACTCTGCAGGCATACGGCACCGAGAAGCAGAAGGACATGTTCCTCGCCGACATCGTCAACGGCGATGTGCACTTCGCGATCGGTTACAGCGAGCCAGATGCCGGCACCGACCTGGCTTCGATGCGTACGACGGCGCGGCGCGACGGCGACCACTACGTCGTCAATGGCCAGAAGATGTGGACCACCGGTGGCCACGCCGCCGACTACGTCTGGCTGGCTGTGCGCACCGACCCCGACGCGTCGCCGCACCGCGGGATCTCTGTGCTGATCGTCGACACCAAGGACCCCGGCTACTCGTGGACGCCGATCGTCACCAGTGACGGCTCGCACCACACCAACGCGACGTACTACAACGACGTACGCGTGCCGGTCGACATGCTGGTCGGCGAGGAGAACCGCGGCTGGCAGCTGATCACGACCCAGCTCAACCACGAGCGGATCATGCTCGGTCCGGCCGGCCGGATCGAGGGGCTTCGTGATCAGGTACGTGACTGGGCCGAGGCGCGTGTCGGCCCGGACGGCACGCCCGTCCTCGACGTCCCGTGGGTCCGCGACACGCTGGCCCGGGCCACGGCGTCGTTCCGGGTCAACGAGCTGCTCAACTGGGCGGTCGCGCTGGCGCCGTCCTCCGAACGATCGGCAGTGGCCGATGCGTCGACGTCGAAGGTGTTCGCCAGCGACGAGGTGCAACGGCTCGGGCTGGCTCTGGCGGATGTGGTGATCGCGTACGGTGACCCCGCCGACCCGGCGACCGGCCGGCTGGCGGAGTACCTCGACGCGACCAGCAAGCGCAATCTCGTGCTCAGCTTCGGTGGCGGCGTCAACGAGGTGCAGCGCGAACTGATCGCGATGTTCGGCCTCGAGCTTCCGCGGGTGCCGCGATGAGCGAGGGCGACGAGATCATCGAACGTACGGACGAGATCAAGGCGCGCGGCTTCAGCCCTGCCAGGGTGGC
>JAWWPE010000286.1:0-4097 GCA_033850895.1 Nocardioidaceae bacterium
CTGCTGCACCCCGTACACATCCGGGTCGTCATGCCGACCGGCTACGACCCGAGCTCGGCCACCCGCTATCCGGTGCTGTACCTCTATCACGGCACATCGGGTCGACCGTCGGACTGGATCACCTCCGGCGACGCCCTCGCGACGACGGCCGGCAAGAACGTGATCCTGGTGCTGCCCGAAGCCGGCTATGACGGTGACGGTGGCGGCTTCTTCAACAACGAGTGGAATGCCGGCAAGCGCGGCGGCTCGCAGTGGGAGACGTTCGAGTACGACCAGGTCGTGCCATGGATCGACCAGAACTTTCCGACCCTCGCGGATCGCGACCACCGCGCGATCGCCGGCCTCTCCCAAGGCGGCTACGGGGCGATGCACGGGGCGGCGCTGCACCCTGACGAGTTCACCTCTGTCGCATCGTTCTCCGGCGCTCCGGAGATCTATCGAGACCCGGTCGTACGCGTCGGAGCCGATGCCGTGATCGAGGCGATCACCGTCGCGCTCGACCATCTCAAGCCCTTCACGATCCTCGGCGACCCGGTCACCAACGCCGCCCATTGGCAGGGCCATGACCCCGGCGCCCTGGTCGAGAACCTCCGTGGCATGAACATCAACCTGTGGACCGCGACCGGCCTGCCCGGCGACCTCGACTCGCCGGAGGACCAGTACGGCGGGGTCTACAGCAACCTGATCGAAGGGGCGACCCACCTGTCGACGCTGGCGTTCCATCAACACCTCCAGCAAGCCGGCATCCCGAGTCACTTCGACAACTACGTGTTCGGCACCCACACCTTCCCCTACTGGGCGCGGGACCTCCGCGAGTACCTCCCGATCCTGATGAACCGGTTCGCGCACCCGTCGACGCCGAGCGCGATCACGTACTCCTCGAGCGCCAAGGCATACGCCCAGTGGGACTGGGGCGTGGCCGTGCACCGCGATGTCGCCGAGCGGCTGACCACGTTGAAGGCGGCGTCCAAGACCGGCTTCAGCTTCACCGGCAGCGATTCGGCAACCGTCGTGACCCCGCCGTCGTACCCGCCCGGAACGACCAAGCACGTCAGCGTCTCGGCCGGCGGCCGCACACGGACGTACGTGATCGCGGTGGAGCCGAGCGGGCGATTGACCGTCCAGGTCCCCGGCACGTCCCGGGTCGCCATCCACTGAGCGGGTTTCTGTCGGGCCGGGCCGACAGGATGCTGCCATGACGTTTGACGAGCGCACCCGAGCCTTCCACGGCCTCCACCAGCAGGGCAGCTTCGTGCTCCCCAACGCCTGGGATGCGGCCAGCGCGGCGGTGATGGCGGACGCCGGGGCGCAGGCGCTCGCCACGACCAGCAGCGGTATGTCGTGGTCGTTGGGCTACTGCGACGGAGAGAATCTCAGCCTCGACGAAAACCTCGCAGTCGTTGCCCGGATGATCCGCACCGTCGACGTCCCCGTGACTGCCGACCTCGAGGCGGGCTACGGTCCCCGTCCGTCCGATGTCGCCGCCAGCATCAGCGCCGCGATCGAGGTGGGTGCCTCCGGCGCCAATCTCGAGGACAATCCGCGCCTCGGCGAGGGCATCATCATGGACGCCGACGAGATGGCCGAGCGCCTGGCCGCCGCGCGCGAGGCTGCCGGATCCACCCAGTTCGTCATCAACGCGCGCACGGACGTCTACCTCAACAGCGTCGGCGATCCGTCCGAGCGCGAGGAGATGGCGATCGAGCGCGGCAAGGGCTACGCCGAGGCCGGCGCGACCTGCCTGTTCGTCCCAGGCGTGGGCGATCTCGACGAGGTCACCCGCATCGTGGCCGGCAGTCCGCTGCCGATCAACTCGCTGTTCATGCCGGGCTACGGTCCGAGCATCGACGAGCTCAAGGCGGCTGGCGTACGCCGGATCAGTCTCGGCGGTGGCATCGCCGGGGCCGCCTATGCGACTGCGCGGCTGGCGGTCCAGCAGGCGTTGGCCGGTGAGGACGAAGTGATGCACACGGCGATCTCGCACTCCGACATGCAGGCGCTGATCGGCAGCCGCTGACGCGCCCAATTCTTAACCTTTTGAGTTGGCGTCGGCGCGGTCCCACGGGCTACGGTGGACCCAGGCGTGACGCCAGTCACGTCCGTGAGATCACCCCCGGGTCCAGCCACCCCATGTGTCCGTGGGTGACCCACCGAATCGATATCGACGCGGAGACCCCGTGCATCGGTTGAAGAGGGAGTCGCATGACTGCATCCATGCCAGATACCTACGTCGCTGACGATCCCGCGGGAGCCTTCCCCCTCGTCCAGCTGCTGACGCCCGAGGGCCAGCGCGTCAGTCACCCGGAGTTCGGCTACGACGGTGACGACGACAGCATCCGCGGGCTCTACCGCGATCTGTTCCTGATGCGACGCATCGACTTCGAGGCGCATGCACTGCAGCGCCACGGCGAGCTGGGGCTCTGGGCCCCCGCGCAGGGCCAGGAAGCCGCCCAGATCGGCTCGGGCCGCGCGCTCCGCCCGCAGGATTTCGCCTTCCCGACCTATCGCGAGCACGGCGTGGCTCTGTGCCGCGGGGTCGACCCCGCCCTGCTGCTCGGTCTGTTCCGCGGCGTCGAGCTCGGCGGCTGGGACCCGGCCGAGCACGGCTTCGCGCTGTACAGCATCGTGATCGGCGCACAGACCCTGCACGCCACCGGCTATGCCATGGGCTTGACCCTTGACGACGCGGTCGGCCACAACGACCCCGAGCGCGATGCCGCGGTGATCGCCTACTTCGGCGATGGCGCGACCAGCCAGGGCAGTGTCAACGAGGCATTCGACTGGGCAGCGGTGTTCAACGCGCCGGTCGTGTTCTTCTGCCAGAACAACCAGTACGCCATCTCGGCGAAGACCGACCGCAACACGCGCGGTCCGATCGCCCAGCGAGCCGGTGGATTCGGTTTCCGTGGCATCCGCGTCGACGGCAATGATGTCCTGGCCTGCTACGCGGTCACCACCGCGGCGATGCAGAAGGCTCGCGACGGTGAGGGACCGACGCTGATCGAGGCCTACACCTACCGGATGGGCGCGCACACCACGTCCGACGACCCGAGCCGCTATCGCGACACCGCCGAGGTCGAGACGTGGAAGCTCAAGGACCCGATCGAGCGGGTCAAGCGCTACCTCCTCGTGCAGGGCACCCCGCAGGAGTTCTTCGACGAGCTGGAGGTCGAGGCCGAAGAGCTCGGCAAGCACCTCCGCGCCGCCTGCAAGGCACTGCCCGAGCCCGATCTTGCCGCGCTGTTCGACTCGGTCTATGTCGACGACTCGCCCGAGCTGGCTGAGCAGAAGGCCCAGTACATCGCGTTCAGAGACAGCCTTGAGAGTGAAGGGAGTCCGGCATGAGCGACACGACGAAGATGCCGCTCGGCAAGGGGCTCAACGCCGGTCTGCGTGCCGCTATGGAGGCCGACGAGAAGGTCCTGATCATGGGCGAGGACGTCGGCAAGCTCGGCGGCGTCTTCCGCATCACCGACGGCCTGCAGAAGGACTTCGGCGAGGATCGGGTCATTGACGCCCCGCTGTCGGAGAACGGCATCCTCGGCACCGCGGTCGGCCTGGCCTATCGCGGCTACCGCCCGGTTCTCGAGATCCAGTTCGACGGTTTCGTCTACCCGGCGTACGACCAGATCGTCAGCCAGATCGCCAAGCTGCACTTCCGCAGCAAGGGCGCGGTCAAGATGCCGATCGTGATCCGCATCCCGTTCGGCGGTGGCATCGGCGCCGTCGAGCACCACTCGGAGAGCCCCGAAGGCCAGTTCGCACTGACCGCGGGCCTCAAGGTCGTGGCCTGCTCCAACGCCAACGATGCCTACTGGATGATCCAGCAGGCCATCGCCAGCGATGACCCCGTCGTGTTCATGGAGCCCAAGCGACGCTACTGGGACCAGGGCGAAGTCGACCTGGTCTCCGATCCCTATCCGCTGCTCGCGTCGCGCACCATCCGCGACGGCTCGGATGCGACGCTGATCGCGTACGGCCCGATGGTCAAGACCTGTCTGGAGTCCGCTGACGCAGTGGCCGAGGAAGGCATCAGCCTCGAGGTGATCGACCTGCGTACGCTGTCGCCGCTCGACCTCGGCCCGGTGTTCGAGTCC
>JAWWPE010000336.1:0-3632 GCA_033850895.1 Nocardioidaceae bacterium
TGTGTCCGAGGGGGGACTTGAACCCCCACGCCCCTTACAGGGCACTAGCACCTCAAGCTAGCGCGTCTACCATTCCGCCACCCGGACAAACGCTCTAGTGAGGAGCGCGGTGCAGCACTGAACTTTAGCAAAGGACTGTCGGCCTACCGAATCGGGCCGGGCCGGATCCGACACGCTGGGAGCTCTCGGTTCGACCAGCGCGAAAATCTTTGCCAGAATTAGTTGAGGCCCCGGAAAGTATGAGTTTCCGGGGCCTCGCTTTGATCGAGCGTGATGGTCTCTCTCATCCCGAATCCTTCTTCTTGCCCGCCTGTCACATCACTGACCGGCTGCCTTTGACTTGCGTCGCTGGCCATGGGTTCGAATCTGGATTCGTTCCCGCTTTCCCGAAGGATTGCGTAGGACATTTCTATGCCCTGGCCAGCAACCGCGCAATAGCTTTCCGAGAAGTTTTGCGACTATTTTTGGTGAAACAGGCCGTCGTCCACAGAGTGACCTACGTCACCCACAAGACATCCGTTGTTATGCACATGTTTTCCACATTCTGGGGATGAAGAGCGGCTCGGTACGACCTACAAAAGGGTCGAGATCGCATGGATCGCGACGCCCGCCAGACCGCCGACTACCGTGCCGTTGATCCGGATGAACTGGAGATCGCGTCCGACATGGAGCTCGATGCGTTCGGCCGTCTCCTTGCCGTCCCATCGGTTGACCGTGGCCGAGATGATCGTCGCGACTTCGTGCCCATAGTGGTTGACGGCGTATGCGGCGATGTCCGAGATCGTCGCGTCCAGGCGCTGGCTCAGCTGCTCGTCGTCGATCAAGCGCTGCCCGAAGGCATCGATCTCTTCCAGGGCCCGTCGCCGCAGCAGGCCACCCTCGTCCCCCAGTGAGCCGATGAGTGCCCGCCGCAGAGCGTCCCACAGCTGGATCGACGTGTCGATGACCCTGGGCTGCGAGAGCATCCGGTCCTTCAGCCGTTCGGCGCGCTCCATCGTCGAGGGGTCGTGTTGCAGGTCGCGGGCCAGATCGGTGAGCCACACGTCCATCGCCAACCGTGCGGGGTGATCGGGCGTACGTCCTATCTCGGCGACCCATTCGACGACCTGCTCGTGCACCCAACCGGCCACCCGTTTGTCGAGCCATTGCGGCGTCCATGACGGGGCGCGGTTCTCGATCAACGCAGACACTTCGTCGTGATTGTGCGCCAGCCACCGGCCGAGCTCGTCGACAGCCAGGTCGACCAGTCCGCGGTGGGCCTGGTCGCGCAGAACCTCCTCGAGCAGCTGCCCGACCACGGGACTCAGCTGCTCCTCCTTCATGCGCGGGATCAACGCCTCCTCGATCACCGCCGCGACATCACTCTCCTTGACGTGGGAGAGCGCATCGGAGAGCACCCGCGAACCCTCGTCGACGATCCGGCGGCTGTGCCCATCGGTGACGAGCCACTCCCCTACACGGCGACTGACCGCAGCCGATTGGATCCGCTCGCGGATGACGTCCTCGCGCAGGAAGTTGTCAGCGACGAACTCCTGCAGGCTCTCGCCGAGTGATTCCTTGCGGTTGGGGATGATCGCGGTGTGCGGGATCGGTAACCCGAGCGGGTGGCGGAACAACGCTGTCACCGCGAACCAGTCGGCGATGCCGCCCACCATCGCGGCCTCCGCGCCGGCGTTGACGTACGCCAGCGCGCCGCCGTGCGAGCGGGTCGAGAGGTAGATGATCGCGGCAATCAGCAGCAGCGAAAGGGCCAGCAGTCGCATCTTGCGGAGCCCGCGAAGTCGAGCGGCGTCCCCCTCGGAAAGTCCGTCGGGCATCTGGAAGCTCGAGGCGCTGTCTGTCGAGGTCACGGCACGACACTAGCGGCGGCGGGGCACCCTCGCAGATGCGTAGACTTCCCGTCATGAGCTTCAACGAGGGTGCGTCACTCGACACGAGCCAAGTCACCGGTGGTGGCGGAGTTGGCAAGACCGGCGCCGTCCTCGGTGGTGGGGTTGGCGGAATCGTCATCCTGCTCATCAGTCTGTTCCTCAACGGCGGCTCGGGTACGTCGAACATCGACCTCAACAACATCCTGACCGGTGGCTCGCAGGCGGAGAGTGTCGACGTGAGCCAGTGCAAGACCGGCGCCGACGCCAACAAGTACGACGTGTGCCGGATCGTCGGCACGGTCAACAGCGTGCAGGACTACTGGAACGGCGCGCTCCCCAAGGACGTACAGCGCCAGTACCAGGATGCGAAGGCGCTGATCTACTCCGGACAGGCTCAGTCCGCTTGCGGAACGGCCTCCAACGCGACCGGCCCGTTCTACTGTCCTTCGGACCAGCGGGTCTACATCGACGCCAGCTTCTTCGACGAGCTCACCAGCAAGTTCGGAGCCGATGGTGGCGCGCTGGCCCAGGAGTACGTCGTGGCGCACGAGTACGGGCATCACGTCCAGGACCTCCTCGGCATCCTCGCGAAGGGCCAGGACGGCAAGACCGGCCCGCTCAGCGGCGGCGTGCGGATCGAGCTGATGGCTGACTGCATGGCCGGCGTATGGGCCAATCACGCCGCGACCACGAAGGACGCCAACGGCCAGACGCTGCTCAACCAGCTCACTGACTCCGACATCAAGTCGGCATTGTCGGCGGCTGCGGCGGTGGGCGACGATCACATCCAGTCGACGATGGGCGGTGGCCGTGTCGACCAGGAGACCTGGACCCACGGCTCGAGCGCATCTCGCGAGAAGTGGTTCACCACCGGCTACAACAGCGGCGACGTCAACAAGTGCGACACGTTCGCCACGAACGACCTGTGATCGGTGTCTGACCGGCGCCTGAAGCTCGAGGTCTGGATCGTCCTCGGACTGTCCTTGGGTGCTTCAGGCGTCTATTCGGTCGTCAGCCTGATCCGCAAGGCCACGCTTCCCGGCGGCGTCTCGCACCAGACGGCAACCCTCAACGCCTCACAGGACAATCGCCAGCTCTTCGACTTCATCTACCAGATCCTCGACATCGGCTTCGCCCTCGTGCCGGTCGCCCTGGCGCTCTACCTGCTGTCGCTGGATCGCGTGAAGGAGCCGGTCAGCGCGCGGCTCGGCCTCGACCGCACGCGTCCGAGGTTCGATGTGGTCTGGGGCATGGGCCTCGCGGCCGCGATCGGGCTGCCAGGGCTCGGGCTGTACGGTCTCGGACGCCTGCTGGGCGTCACGGCACAGATCATTCCCGCCCCCGACACGTCGTACTGGTGGACCGTGCCAGTGCTGATCCTCGCCGCCATCCAGAACGCGCTGCTCGAAGAGGTCGTGGTGATCGGCTACCTGACGACGCGCCTCAGACAGTTCGGCTGGGGTGCCTGGCCGACGATCGTCACAGCGGCCGCGCTCCGCGGGAGCTATCACCTGTATCAAGGTGTCGGACAGGGACTCGGCAACTTCGTCATGGGCCTGGTGTTCGGCTATTGGTTCACCCGGACCAAGCGGGTGCTGCCCCTGGTCATCGCACACACGATCCTCGACGTCTTCGCGTTCGTGGGATATCTGCTGTTCGCCGACTCGTTGGGCCTGAAGTGAAGATCGCGTACGACCCGGCACTGCCGATCACAGATCGACACGATGACATCGCGGCCGCCCTGCGCGACCACCAGGTCGT
>JAWWPE010000054.1:0-2869 GCA_033850895.1 Nocardioidaceae bacterium
TTCTCGCTGATCGTGGTCGAGCGCGGCGCCGAAGGGTTCGAGCGCGGCCGCAACCTCGACAAGATGGGCCTGAAGGCACAGGACACCGCGGAACTGTTCTTCGACAACGTCCGCGTGCCGACATCCAACCTGCTCGGCGAGGAGGGCCAGGGCTTCATCTACCTGATGGACAACCTGCCGCAGGAGCGCATGACGATCTCGGTGGTCGCTGCCGCCGCGTGCCGGCAGGTCATCGACATGACGCTGGAGTACGTCAAGGAGCGCAAGGCGTTCGGCAAGCCGATCGGCTCGTTCCAGAACAGCCGATTCGTGCTCGCCGAGCTCGAGACCGAGCAGCAGATCGCCCAGGTGTTCGTCGACCGCTCGATCACCGAGCTCAACGCCGGGACGCTGACGGTCGCCGAAGCGGCCATGGGCAAATGGTGGACCACCGAGCTGCAGAAGAAGACCGTCGATCAGTGCCTGCAGCTGTTCGGCGGCTACGGCTACATGAGCGAGTACCCGATCTCCAAGGCGTACCTCGACACCCGGATCCAGACGATCTACGGCGGCACCACCGAGATCATGAAGGAGATCATCGGCCGCGGGATGGGCCTCTAACACCTCTAGCTCCGGCGGCGCACCGTCTCGCGCTTGGCCTCGTCGACCGCGGTCTCGTACGCCGTCACGAGCGCCTCGATCGTCAACGGTTTGAACCGTTCGATCATCGTGGTGATCTCCTCGGCCGGTTGGCCGGACGCCTTGAGCGCCGGCCAGACCGTCGTGCGGAACAACTCAGTGAGCTCGGTCGCCATGGCCTGACCGTGCTCGGTGATGATCCGCCGAGCGGCAAGCGCGGCCTCGGTGGGCAGCCCCACGTCGAGGAACTGGATGCCGACGGCGAGGTGGGCCGGGGCGACCTGGAAGACGTCCTCCACGGGAGTCGGCTCGATGACGCCCAACGCCACGAGCAGCTCGAGGTCGTCGTCGGACAGCGAGCGGCCGGAGCGGGTCTCGAGGTCCGCGCGCTTGACCGTCTCGGGCAGGTCGGGCATCCAGGGCGCGAGAAGCGTGCGGTGCAACGCCACCTGCTCGGGCGGGGCGTCGGACGGGATGTTTTCGAGGTAGCCCTCGATCGCGGACAGCGTGAACCCGTGGGCCTGCAGCTCGCGTACGAGCTCGAGCCGGGCCAGGTGGTCGGGACCGTAGTAGCCGTTGCGGCCCTCGCGCCGAGGCGGCGGAATGAGCCCGCGACCCGCGTAGAAACGCACGGTGCGAACCGACATGCCGACGCGGGAGGAGAGCTGTTCGACGCTCATCGTCTCGGCCGGCTGGTCCATGGCTAGAGACTAGGCCACCTTCGAACGTACGTGATCGGGGCCACAGCGCCCCGGCTACCACTTTGACAGTGGTGGTGTCACAATCGAGGTTGTCCAGTACTGAGCAGTACGAGTGCTGTCACGTCTTTCACCAGATTCTGCGAGGACCCAGCTATGACCGAGGCATATGTCTACGACGCGATCCGCACCCCCCGCGGTCGCGGCAAGAAGACCTGATCACTCCACGAGGTCAAGCCGATCTCGCTGATCACCGGTCTCATCGACGAGATCCAGAAGCGCAACCCCACGCTCGACCCCAACGGCGTCGACGACGTCGTGCTCGGCGTGGTCTCCCCGGTCGCCGACCAGGGTGGCGACATCGCCAAGACCGCCGCGCTCAACGCCGGCCTCCCCGACACCGTCGCGGGCGTGCAGCTCAACCGCTTCTGCGCCTCCGGCCTCGAGGCCGTCAACCAGGCCGCCGGTCGCATCCGCTCCGGCTGGGAAGACCTGATCTTCGCCGGTGGCGTCGAGTCGATGAGCCGCGTACCCATGGGTTCGGATGGTGGCGCGTGGGCGATGGATCCCCGCACCGCGTTCGACACGTCCTTCGTGCCCCAGGGCATCGGCGCGGACCTGATCGCCACACTCGAGGGCTACAGCCGCACCGACGTCGACACCTTCGCCGCCGAGTCGCAGGCCCGCGCCGCGAAGGCGATCGCCAACGGCTACTTCGCCAAGTCGGTCATCCCGGTCGTCGACGAGAACGGCCTGACGATCCTCGACCACGACGAGTTCGTACGTGAAGGCACGACCGTTGAGAGCCTCGCCGGGCTCCCGGCATCCTTCGCCGGTATCGGCGAGATGGGTGGCTTCGACTCGGTCGCGCTCGAGAAGTACCACGATGTCGAGCGCATCAACCACGTCCACCACGCCGGCAACTCCTCCGGAATCGTCGACGGTGCCGCGCTCGTCGCGATCGGCAGCGAGGCCGCCGGCAAGCGTCACGGCCTCACCCCGCGGGCCTGCATCGTGTCGGCCGCCGTCTCCGGTGCCGACCCGACGATCATGCTGACCGGCCCCGCGCCGGCGTGCCGCAAGGCGCTCGACAAGGCCGGCCTCACCGTCGCCGACATCGACCTGCTCGAGATCAACGAGGCGTTCGCCGCCGTGGCGATGCGCCTGATGCAGGATCTGGACTTCCCGCACGAGCGCACCAACGTCAACGGAGGGTCCATCGCCATGGGCCACCCGCTCGGCGCCACCGGCGCGATGATCCTCGGCACCCTCATCGACGAGCTCGAGCGTCGCGATCTGCGCTACGGCCTCGCCACGCTCTGCGTCGGCGGCGGTATGGGCATCGCGACCGTCGTCGAACGAATCTGAAACGGACAAGGACTCCATACACATGACCACCACTGAAGCCGTGCGCTATGAAGTTGCCGACGGGATCGTCAACCTGATCCTCGACGACCCGAACCAGAGCGCCAACACGATGAACCCGGCCTACCGCGAGTCGATGGAGAACGCCGTCGACCGGCTCGCGAAGGAGATCGCCGACAACCCTGACT
>JAWWPE010000383.1:0-5268 GCA_033850895.1 Nocardioidaceae bacterium
CTGAGTCGTTGTTCCATACGCCTCACGCTAACGCCGGGCCCGGACAGCCGGGCCCGGCGTCGGGTCAGACCAACGTGCGGAGTGACTCGGCGAGCGGCGTCGTGGGGCGGCCGATGAGGTCGCGCAGGTCGCCGTTGGAGTATGCGAGATCGCCTTTCGCGGTGGCCACGTCGATGTCGGCGACGAAGCCAGCGGTGCCCTCGTCGAGGCCCGCGTCGACCAGGATCGATGCGTGCTGCTCCGGGCTGACCTGAGTCGTCGTGACCGTGGTGCCGAGGACATCGGACAGCGTTGCTGCGAGCTCGTCCTGGGTCCACGCGACATCGCCGGAGAGCTCGTAGACCGGCTTGACCGGGCCGTCGGTGGTGAGCACGACGGCTGCCGCCTCGGCGAAGTCGGCGCGTGCGGCGCTGGCGATGCGGCCGTCACCGGCGCTGGTCAGGACCGATCCGGTCTGGCGGGCGGTGTCGAGGGTCTGCGCGTAGTTCTCGTTGTACCAACCGTTGCGCAACAGGACGTGGTCGATGCCTGCGCCGGCGAGGTACTGCTCGGTCGCGAGATGCTCGGGGACCACCGGGACCGTGGTCGTGTCGGCCTTCAACACGCTGGTGTAGACCAGCTGTGAAACGTCATTGGCGATCGCTGCCTCGATGACGTTGCGATGCTGATCGACCCGCTTGCCGACCTCGCTGCCCGAGATCAGGAGGACCTTGTCCACTCCCGCGAGGGCGTCCTTGAGGGCGGTCGGGTCGTCATAGCTGGCAATACGTACCTCTACGCCCTTGGCGGCGAGGGGTTCAGCCTTGGCGGCGTCGCGGGCGATCGCGATGATCTTGTCGGGAGTGGTGCGGTCGAGCAGGGCGTCGATGACGAGCGAGCCCAGTTGGCCGGTGGCGGCGGTGACGGCGATGGTCATGATGATCCTTTCGGTCGCAGCACGGTCGGTGCGACGGTGTCGAACCTACACTAACGAAAAGTAAGTGCAAACTCTGCGTAAGTACTAACCGACTGATAGCATCAAGGTTCAGGAGGTTCGACCATGGCCCAGGATCCGAGACGACCGTTCGATGTGTTCAATGGCGGCTGTCCGTCGCGCCAGGTGCTCGAGCACGTGACGAGCCGGTGGGGATCGTTGACGCTTGCCGCGCTCAGTCCTGAGCCGGCGCGCTTCGGAGAGCTGCGCAGATGTGTCGACGGGGTCAGCGAGAAGATGCTCTCGCAGACGTTGAAGGCTCTCGAGGCCGATGGCCTGGTCGAGCGCCGCGTGCAGTCGACGCTGCCCGCGCACGTCGACTACCGGCTCACCGCCACGGGCGAAAAGGTCGCTGAAGCGGTCAAGGCATTGATCCTCTCGCTCTATGACGTGATGCCCGACGTCATGCGGTCGCGCCAGCACTCCGCGTAGTCTGGTTATCCTCACTCCCAAGCAACTGGCAGGTTCCCCCATGTCGCGACTCAAGATCAAGGGTTCCCGCGCGCTCGTCACCGGCGCGACCGGTGGCATCGGCCAGGCCATCGCCCGGGCACTGGCCGCCGAAGGCGCCGAGCTCGTGCTCAGCGGACGAAGGGTCGAGGTCATCGAGCAGCTTGCGAAGGACCTCGGCGCCCAGGTCATCGCTGCCGATCTCGCCGACCTCGACGACGTCGCACGGCTGCTGCGCGAGGCCGGCCCGATCGACATACTCGTGGCGAATGCGGCGTTGCCCGCCTCCGGTGACCTGCTGGAGTACTCGCACGAGCAGATCCTGCGCAACGTGTCGGTCAACCTCACCGTGCCGATCCTGATGGCGCGCGACTCGGCAGAGGCCATGATCGGTCGCGGTCACGGGCAGATCGTGATGATCGGCTCGATGTCGGGCAAGACCGCGTCGGCGCAGGCGTCGATGTACAACGCGACGAAGTTCGGCCTGCGCGGCTTCTCCTTGGCGCTACGGCAGGATCTCGCGGGCAAGGGCGTGGGCGTCTCGATCGTCGAGCCGGGGTTCGTACGTGACGCCGGCATGTTCGTCGAGGCCGAGGGCAAGCTCCCCAAGGGCGTACGTACCGTGACTCCCGAGCAGGTCGCCAAGCAGGTCGTCAAGGCGATCAAGCGTGATCGCGCCGAGATCGTGGTGGCGCCGTTGGAGTTGCGTGGCGGGGCCGCGATCGGGTCGGTATTCCCGACGCTGTCGGCGAAGCTTCAGAAGGCCGGCGGCGGGGACGCCGTCATCGAGTCGATGGTCGGTGCCCAACGGGCCAAGCGCTGACGGGTCAGCGTTGGGCGACGTACACGATCAGGTTGATCGTGGCAGCCAGCAGGGCCGTCAAGAGCACGTCGACATTGACCCGGCGCTGGTTGACCGTCTCGGCGCCGAGGGTGGTCCGACGCTCGATGAAGCTGAACATGATGCCCAGCAGGCCGGCCGACACCAGGGTCCAGAACGCGGGCATCGTGTCGCCATGATTCGCCGCACTGAGCACCAGGGCGACAAGGGATGCCGCCAGTGTCTTCGCGCCATAGGTGAATGACCGGGTGCCGATGGGTCGGTCGATCTCCATGTCATAGTTCTCGGCGGTCGGATGCAGGCGTGGCGTCTCCCCAGGGGTGTGGGGGTCGGAGCCAGTCTCCCAGTCGGGCATGAGGCCACTTTACTGTCAGCAGTCTCGATCGGCCGGTTGGCCGCTCTGGCGGTCACGCCCTAGTTCCAAGCCTTTCGGAACGAGGGCCGCGTCATGACGGGTAGTTGATCAGGACTACGTCCTGGTGGTTGCCCTTGGTGACGAACGCGGTGTCGCCATGTGGATCTTCGGGGCCGGGTATGCCCTGACCGTCTTGCGCGATGCCCACGGTGTATCGCGGTCGATACAGCACCGTGACGGTCATCGTCGCCTCGCACCTGCCGTCAGGCAGAGACCTGGCCTGCCTCGGGATGGGGAACTCAGCGTGCTTGAGCGGCGCGGTCTCGTAGTGTCTGGTCGGGCCGGAGAACCCGAGCTCGTCAGCGGAGTCTGCACCTGCGACAGCGACACAGGTACGAGGCACGTACGAACGTCCCTTGTCGCGAATGATGACTGTCACGACGTGAGTCCTCGGGTCTCCGGGTGCCGGTACGTACGTCTTCTGCGGCTTGGGTGCGCTGGTTGTCGGAGTGGCCGTCGTGGCGGACGGAGCCGCCGCGGCTTTGGTCTTCGGAGCCTTGCCCGGGTCGCTGTCGCTGTTGCTGCATGCCGTGAGTGACGCGAGAACGACGACGACCGCGAAGGCCTTGGAGGGGTGCATGGGCGAGACGATAGCGGTCAGATGACAATCTGTCTCTGCCCCCGCGGGCCCGTCCGGCCTCAGGCGTACTTGACACCCGTCGCGTGCAGCGGGCAGTAGCCGTAGGGGTTCTTGACGAGGTACTGCTGGTGGTAGTCCTCGGCGTAGTAGTAGGTGTCGAGCGGCAGGATCGACGTGGTGATCTCGCCGTAGCCGGCCTCCGTCAGCTTGAGCTGATAGGCGTCACGCGACGCCTCCGCCTCGGCCTGCTGCTCGGGAGTCGTGGTCAGGATGATCGAGCGGTACTGCGTGCCGCGGTCGTTGCCCTGACGCATGCCCTGGGTCGGGTCGTGGTTCTCCCAGAACACCTTGAGCAGATCGGCGTACGTCACCTTGGCGGGGTCGAAGATCACGCGGACGACCTCGGCGTGACCCGTGCGACCCGTGCAGACCTCTTCGTACGTCGGGTTGGGAGTGACGCCGCCGGCATAGCCGACCGAGGTCGACCAGACGCCCGGGACCTCCCAGAACGTCTTCTCCTCGCCCCAGAAGCAGCCGAGCCCGATGACGGCGACCTCGAATCCCTCCGGCGCCTGGGTCTCGACCGGATTGCCGAGGGTCAAATGGGTGCCTCCCACCTGGTAGGGCCGGCCGGAACGCCCTGGCAGGGCTGCATCGGCCTCGGGGAGCTCACTCTTGCTGCGGTTGAAGATCATGTGTCCACCTCTCGAATCAAGTTTACGGATCCGCGCATGCCGAGCAGGGCCGCGGCCGGTGACGAAGCCGTGACGCCATTTCCCGCTAGGCTCGCGGGCATGAGGGATGACCTGTGACCGACAGATACCAAGTCCCCGTCGGGGTCGAGATCGCCACCCAGTGGGCCTGGCGCATCATCGTGTTCGCGGTGGCCGGCGGCATCGGCATCTGGCTCCTCCGCTACTTCTCGGAGATCACCGTTCCGGTCGCGATCGCCGTGCTGGGCACCGCCCTCACCATCGGCGCGGTCGACTGGCTCGAGGCCCACGGCGTACGCCGGCTGCTCGCGACGTTCATGGTCGTGCTGTTCATGCTGGCTGCCTTCATCGGCATGCTGGCGCTGGTCGGGCAGCAGCTGTCGACCCAGGCCGCGGACCTGAAGTCCAATGTCGTCGAGGGCATCTCGCAGGTGCAGGACTGGGCCAAGACCGGGCCGCTCCACCTCAGCGACTCACAGATCCAGGACTGGATCGACAAGGCCAAGGACTCGATCTCGTCCAGCGACACCTCGATCTTCACGAGGGTCACCGAGGTGGGTTCGACGCTGACCCACATCCTGGCCGGCTTCTTCATCGCGCTGTTCTCGTCGTTCTTCTTCCTGTACGAGGGCGAACGCATCTGGGCCTGGATCGTCGCGCTGTTCCCGGAGGCCGCCCGCGAGAAGGTCAACTCCTCGGGTCACACGGCCTGGGCATCGCTGACTGCATTCGTCCGCGCGACGGTCATCGTGGCGCTGACCGATGCGATCGGTATCGCGTTGGGCGCCTGGATCCTCGGCGTGCCGCTGACGCTGGCGATCGGAGTGCTGGTGTTCCTCGGTGCCTTCATTCCCATCATCGGCGCGTTGTTGTCGGGCATGGTCGCGGTGCTCGTCGCCCTGGTCGCGCAGGGGCCGTGGGTGGCGCTGGCAATGCTGGGTGTGGTCGTCGCGATCCAGCAGCTCGAGTCACACGTGCTGCAACCGTTCCTGATGGGCCGCCTGGTCGCGGTGCATCCGCTCGCGATCATCCTGGCCATCGCCGCGGGCGTCACGGTCGCCGGCGTCGTCGGTGCGCTGATCGCGGTCCCGCTGGCTGCCTGCCTCAACGGGGTCGTACGGCATCTGGTCACGGTGGCCCGCGAGTATGAGGACGACCCGGAACCGGAGCCGGAGCCCGGCCCGGCATGACGGACGTTCACGCGATCTGCGCCGGGTTCCCCGGAGCCACCCGCACCTATCCGTTCGGCGAGGGCACCGCGGTCTACAAGGTCGGCGGCAAGGTCTTCGCGCTGAC
>JAWWPE010000058.1:0-6454 GCA_033850895.1 Nocardioidaceae bacterium
GCGAAGAACGCCCCGAAGATGCCCAGCTGGATCAGCATGCCGGGCACGAAGAACGTGTAGGCATTGGTCGCCCCGAACTGCTTGATCAGCGGCTTGAGCAGCGGACCGAACAGCAGGAGGTAGAGGACCGGCTGGATCATGCCGATGATGACCCAGGCGGGGTTGCGCAGATTCATCCGCATCTGCCGGCGGAAGATGATGAAGCTCTCGCGTGCAAACCTCATGCCTCGGCTCCTTCCAGGATGGGTTCTTCGGGGGTGTCCTGTGGGTTGCCGGACTCCGCGTCGCGCAGTGAGCGGCCGGTCAGGGTGAGGAAGACGTCGTCGAGGGTCGGGCGCAAGACCTCGATCGAGTCGAGCTCGATGTCGGTGCGGTCGAGCTCCCGCAACAGGCCCGGGACCGCGCGTCCGGCCCGCGGGATGCGCCCTCGTACGTGTCTGTCGTCGATCTCGATGTCAACCGCACCCTCGATCGACCCGAGGCGTTCGGCGGCCTCGGTCACTCGACCGGCATCGGCGACCTCGAGATCGACCAGGTCGCCGGCGACCTGCGCCTTGAGGTTGTCGGCGGTGTCGGACGCGACCAGGCTGCCCTTGTCGATGATCAGGATTCGGTCGCTCAGCGCATCGGCCTCATCGAGGTAGTGCGTTGTCAGGAAGACCGTGGCTCCTCGGCGCTCGCGCAGGTCGGTGATGTGCTCCCACAGGTTGGCCCGCGCCTGCGGGTCGAGACCCGTCGTCGGCTCGTCGAGGAACACCAGTGTCGGCTCGTGGATCAGACCCATCACGATGTCGAGACGGCGCTTCTGGCCACCCGACATGTTGCGGGGCATCCGGGTCCACAGCCCGTCGAGATCGAGCTGCTCGAACAGCTCCTTGCCGTGCTTCTCGACCTGGGCCTTCGTGCGGCCGTAGAGCATCCCGTGGTCCATGACCTCTTCGCCGGCGCGAGCTGAGGAGAACACGCCCCCGGCCTGGGAGACGTACCCGATGCTGCGCCTGACCTGCTCGGACTCGCGTACGACGTCGAAGCCGGCGACGGTGGCTGTGCCGGCGGTCGGCTTCAGCAGCGTCGTGAGCATCCGCAGTGTCGTCGTCTTGCCGGCGCCGTTGGGGCCGAGGAAGCCGACGATCTCGCCCTCGGCGATGTCGAGATCGACACCGTCAACGGCATTGACCGCCGTCTTCTTCTTGCCCTTGCCCGTGTGGAAGGTCTGCACCAGACCTCGTGCCTTGATCATCTGTCCTCCGACTATTCAAACTTGAATAGGAGTATGCGACAACTCCGCGCCGAGGTCAACCTCGGACGTGACCAGCCAACCGGAAACCACTGACAAACCGCTGTCAGGACCGTCCGAGCAGCTTCAGGTAGCGGGTTCGATCGGCGGCCATCTGCCAGCCCGGATCATCATCGGGCGGGAGCCAGTCGGACGGCTCACCGGCGAACATGAACTCCCCCGCCTCCACCCGACCGATGAAATCGATCAACCACTGGCGCTCGGCCCGGCCGACCGTCTCCCAGAGCTCGAACACCGCGGGGATGTGCGGCGGTGCGGTGTCGGCCCCCTCAGGCACCTGCCCCGTGACGATGCTCCATCCGTCCATGTTGGCCAGTCGCCTGCGAGCGTGACCGAGGAACGTTTCACGCTCGATCAACGGGATGAGGGTCAGCGCCGTCTGGAACGCCAGCGGCGCCAACAAGTCGACGGACTCCAGAGCGATCGAGAACAGTCTGGTCAACTCCTGCCGGCCCGCCTCGGTCACGGTGTAGACCGCGACGGAGCGCCCGGCGTCGTCCAGGTCGTGGCGCTCGAGCACACCCTGGCCGGTCAGCGTCGACAACGACGAATAGATCGAACCCGGCTTGATGTGCGCCCATTCCTCGACGCCCCACGACAACAGCTCACGACGAATCTGGTAGCCGTTGACGGGTTCGAACGTCGCGACGGCGCCCAACACCAACAGACGCGTCTCGAGGGCAGCCATACGCCGAGTGTAGGGATCGGCTGTCGGTCCTCTCGGTTATGTTCGCAAGCATGACTTTCGATGAGCTCCGCGCGGCAATTTCCGGTCCCGTTCTCGAACGCGATGACGCCGGTTTCGAGGAGGAGGTGAGCGGCTTCAACCTTGCCGTGCAGCAACGGCCGGAAGTGGTTGTGGGTGTCGCCAGCACCGATGACGTCGTCGCGGCGGTCCGCTTCGCCCGCGAGCACCACTTGCCCGTACGCGTGCAGGCCACCGGCCACGGGGTCCATCACGCGATCACCGACGGCTTGCTGGTGAGCACGAGGCGACTCGACTCGGTGAGCATCGACGAGTCGAGCCGGATTGCGACGATCCAAGCCGGCACGAGGTGGGCCGCCGTCATCAGCGCCGCCGACCCTCACGGGCTCGCGCCGGTCACCGGTTCGTCCACCAACGTCGGCGTCGTCGGCTATCTCCTCGGCGGCGGCCTCGGCCCGCTCGGCCGCAGCCACGGCTTCAGCTCCGACTATGTCCGCGGCTACACCGTGGTCACGCCGACCGCCGAGGTCGTCCATGCGTCGGCCGATGACAACGCCGATCTCTTCTGGGCATTGCGCGGTGGCAAGACCGGACTCGGCGTCGTCACCGAGGCGCAGGTCGAGCTGATCCCGTTGCCCGAGCTGTACGCCGGATCACTCGCGTTTGAGGGCGCCGCGATCGAGCCAGCCATCCGAGCCTGGGAGACGTTCACCAGGACGGCTCCGGATGACGTGACGACCAGCGTCGCCCTCTTCCATTTCCCACCGATCGACCTCATCCCGGAGGTTTTCCGCGGCAAGGACATCTTGATGGTCCGTTTCGCCCGCCCGGGTGATGCGGCCACCGGGGAGCAGATCGCGGCGCCCCTGCGCGACGCGGCGCCCACACTGATGGACAACCTCGGGTCAATGGCCCGAGCCGACGTCGGACTCATTCACAACGACCCCGCCGAGCCCGGACCAGGCTGGAGCCGCGGCGCGATGCTGAAGGGCATCGACGAGGAGTTCCTGACGGTGCTCCTCGGCCAGGTGGGACCCGGCGTTCGCACCCCGATCATGATCACCGAGATCCGACATCTGGGCGCCCGCACAGCGGTCCAACCAGATGCGGGCGACTCGGTCGGCGGCCGCGGTGCTGAGTTCGTCGTCTCCATGATCGGCGCGCCCGACCCGTCCCTGTTTGCTGACGTGCTCCCGAGTGCCACCGACCGGCTGCTCGAAGCCATCGGTCCGTGGCTCTCACCGGAGATCAACGCCAACTTCGGCGACGACGCCTCCGGACAAACCTGGCCCGGCGAGGTCGGCCGACGTCTCGCGGCAATCCGTCGAGCCGGCGACCCGGACGGGATATTCGTCAGCTAGCCGCTGACGAGCTCGGCGTACGCCTCGGGGCTCGACTCGTGCAGGAACTCGCGACAGCGGTGCGCCTCGCCCTCGTCACCGAGGCGTTCGGACGCGTCCGCCAGAGCCGCCAGCGACCGCAGGAACGGGCGGTTCGGCTCGTGCTCCCACGGCAACGGTCCGTGACCCTTCCAGCCGTTGCGCCGCAGCAGGTCGAGCGAGCGGTGGTAGCCCGTGCGTACGAACGCGTAGCCCTCCAGGTCACGGCCCTCGGCCAGTGCCAGCTCGGCGAGCGTCACCCAGGCCGCCGCGGAGTCGGGGTGCAACGACGCGACGGTCTGGGGTGAGTCACCGGCGGCGAGCTCGGCCGCACCGGGGTCCTCGGGCAGCAGGGTTGCGGGCGGTTCACCGAACAAGTTGGTCATGCCCGCACCCTACGGCCCGTCCTCAACACGCGACGCAGTCCTCCAGCTCACGGACGACTGCGATCGGCGCCAGCTCTGCCACCGGTCGGCGGAAGCCGAGTAGTGCAAGGGTGCTGACCAGACCAACTGCGGTCAGTGCGACCACGACCTGGATCGCGGTGGTCATGCCCGGCAACAGCTCATTCGGCTGGGCGGTGCCGGAACCCGCACCGATCACGGCGGAGATGATCGCCAGCATCACGGCTCCGCCGACCTGGAGGCTCGTGTTGACCAGCCCGGAAGCCAGCCCCTGCTCGTGGTCAGCCACGCCGGCGGTCGCCTGGGCGTTGATCGACGGGAAGCACAGGGCGAAGCCCAGCCCGAGGAGCAACATCGTCGGGAGCAGGAAGCTCACGTATCCCATACCCGGCGCGACGCGGAGGAACAGCGCGTACCCCGCCACGAACGACGCGAGACCGGCCGCGATGACGAACCGCGTGTCGAAGCGCTCGAGCACCGATCCCATCTTGACCGCGCTGGCAACCACGAGCACGCCGGCCGGCAGGAAGCCCAAGGCCATCGCCATCGGGGACCAGCCGAGAGCATTCTGGAGATAGAGCGTCACGACGAACTGGAACGACACGTACGCCCCGAACATCACCGCTCCGGCGACGTTGGCGTGCACGAGGTGAGCCGAACGCAGGATCCCCAGACGTACGAGCGGGTGCTCGTGGCGACGTTCGACCGCGACGAAGAGGCTGGCCAGGAGGGCGCTCGCCAACAGGAACGCCCAGGTGGCCGGGCTACCCCACCCGCGAGTGGGCGCCTCCACCACCGCATAGACGAGCACGAGCAGCGAAGCGGTGATGGTGAACGCGCCAAGCAGGTCGAAGTGTTTGAGAGACGTGGCCTGACGTGTGGAGCGCGGGACCACCCGGAGCCCGGCGACGAGCAGCAGCAGCGCGGCCGGGCCGGGGAGCAGGAACGTCATGCGCCAGCCGAGCTCGGTGAGGATGCCACCGAAGACCAGGCCCATCGAGAAGCCGCTCGCGCCGCAGACGGTGTAGACGCTGAACGCCCGGTTGCGGGCCGGTCCCTCCGCGAAGGTCGTCGTGATGATCGAGAGGCCGGCGGGCACGGTGAACGCTGCGGCGACGCCCTTGAAGAACCTGAGTCCGATCAGGGCGAGGTCGTTGCTGAGGAACGCGCTCACCACGGACGCGATGCCGAAGGCGCCGACCGCGATGAGGAACACGTTTCGCCGGCCCAGCAGGTCGGACGCCCGGCCGCCGAGCAGAAGGAAGCCGCCGTAGCCGAGGACATACCCCGAGACGATCCATTGCAAGGACGACGGGGACATGTGCAGATCGGTGCCGATCGACGGGAGGGCGACACCCACCATCGAGATGTCGAGTCCGTCGAGGAACAGTGCGCCGCCGAGGACGACCAGCAACAGCCAGGTCGTGCCCGACCAGCCTGATCCCTCGGTGACGTGCAGGTCTGCGGCCCGGGGCTTGGTGTCGGTGATTACTGAAGTCATGTTCGCCAGTCTTATGCATATGCATCTAATGCGCAAGCAACTAATGCAATGACATCTTATGCGGACGCAGTGATATCCTTCACACATGCCCAAAGCCTCCGACGACAAGCTCGCTGCCTCGTGGCACGACCTGATGGGTCGCTACAACCAGCTGACCTGTCGGCTCGACAGGGAGCTCGGCACCGAGCACGGCCTCTCATCCAGCGAGTTCGAGGTGCTGCAACTGCTGGCCAACGATTCCAGCGGCAAGGTGCGCACGTCGGCATTGGCCGAGTCGGTCCACCTGAGCCAGAGCGCGCTGTCGCGCCTGCTCACCCGCCTCGAGAATGACGGACTCGTGTGCCGCAACACCTGCACGGACGACCGCCGAGCCCAGTGGTCGGAGATCACCACCGAGGGGCGCGCCCGCTACAAGGCGGCACGCGTCACCCATCGCAGGATCCTCCGCGAGGAGGCCGGCGAGTGCGCCGAGCTCGCCAGCGGAGTGCTGCTCCCCTCCAAGGGCTGACCAGCCCTAGACGCGGGTCCCGGCTGAGCGCAGGTCGCGGCACGCCTCGGCGACGCGCGCGGCCATGCCCGCCTCGCCGGCCTTGCCCCAGGCGCGCGGGTCGTACGCCTTCTTGTTGCCGACCTCGCCGTCGACCTTGAGGACGCCGTCGTAGTTCTGGAACATGTGCGCCGCGACCGGACGGGTGAACGCGTACTGCGTGTCGGTGTCGACATTCATCTTCACGACGCCGAAGTTGACCGCGGCGCTGATGTCGGCCTCGTCGGAGCCGGATCCTCCGTGGAAGACCAGGTCGAACGGGTGGTCCTTACCGTACTTCTCACCGACCACCTGCTGAGCCTTCTCCAGCACCTCGGGCCGGAGCTTGACGTTGCCGGGCTTGTAGACGCCGTGCACGTTGCCAAACGTCAGCGCCGTCATGTAGCGGCCCTTCTCGCCGAGTCCGAGGGCCTCGGCCGTGGCCAGCGCGTCCTCTGGAGTCGAGTAGAGCTTGTCGTCGATCGCACCCTCGACACCGTCCTCCTCGCCACCGACGACACCGATCTCGACCTCGAGGATGATGTTGGCCGCCGCGCAGGCCGCCAGCAGCTCCTGGGCGATCTCGAGGTTCTCGTCGAGCGGTACGGCCGACCCGTCCCACATGTGGGACTGGAAGTACG